>CALUOU010000072.1 GCA_944322335.1 uncultured Bacteroides sp. | reverse complement strand
CGTATCTGAAAGCGCGGGATGATCATTCCCACTCGATGGTCGAAGGCGGTTTGGAGGAGATGTCGTAGGTCACACGATTCACGCCTTTCACCTTATTAATAATGTCATTGGAGACCTGAGCCATGAAGTCGTAAGGCAGACGGGCCCAGTCGGCAGTCATCGCATCGGTGGAAGTCACGGCACGCAAGGCCACGGCACGCTCGTAGGTACGTTCGTCACCCATCACGCCTACCGACTGCACGGGAAGCAGCACCACACCGGCTTGCCACACTTGATGGTAGAGGGAGGTCTCGTTGCCGGCCTCGTCCTTCACTTTCCAGTCGCGCAAGCCTTGAATGAAGATGTCATCGGCATCCTGCAGGATGCGCACCTTCTCGCGGGTGATGTCGCCCAGGATGCGCACAGCCAGGCCAGGGCCCGGGAAGGGATGACGGGTGATCAGATGTTCAGGTATGCCCAATTCACGGCCCACCCGGCGCACCTCGTCCTTGAACAGCCACTTCAGCGGCTCACAGAGCTTGAGGTTCATCTCCTTGGGAAGGCCGCCCACATTGTGGTGGCTCTTGATGACCTTGCCCGTGATGTTCAGGCTCTCGATGCGGTCGGGATAGATGGTGCCTTGCGCCAGCCAGCGCGCGTCCGTGATCTTACGGGCTTCGGCGTTGAACACTTCCACGAAGTCCCGGCCGATGATTTTCCGTTTCTGTTCAGGATCGGTCACGCCTTCCAGATCTTTGAAGAATTTCCCGGAGGCATCCACGCCGATCACGTTCAGTCCCAAGCACTCGTAGTCATGCATGACGTTCTTGAACTCATTTTTGCGCAGCAAGCCATGATCCACAAAGATGCACGTCAGGTTCTTGCCGATAGCACGATTGAGCAGCACGGCGGCCACCGATGAGTCCACTCCTCCGCTCAGCCCCAGAATGACGCGATCGGATCCGATCTCGGCTTTCAGCTCGGCCACGGTGGTGTCTACAAACGAGGCGGAGCTCCAGGTCTGATGGCATCCGCAGACATCCACCACAAAGTTGCGGAGCATCTGCGTTCCGTCTTCCGTGTGATAGACTTCCGGATGGAACTGTACGCCCCACATCTTTTCGCCTTCCACCTCGTATGCGGCGATTCTCACCTCGTCGGTAGAGGCTATGATGCGGAAGTTTTCGGGAATGGCCGTGATGGTGTCTCCGTGGCTCATCCATACCTGCGTGTTTTCTTTCACCCCGCCGAAGAGGACATTGTCTTTCTCAAAAGAGCTGAGGCGGGCGCGTCCGTATTCACGGCTCCCGGCCGGCTCCACTTTTCCTCCATGCGTGTAGGCGATGAACTGTGCGCCGTAGCAAATGCCCAAGATGGGGTAGCGGCCACGGATCTCGTCCAAGTTGACCTTGAACGCACTTTCGTCGTACACAGAGAAGGGGCTGCCCGACAGGATAACGCCTTTCACGCTCTCGTCTCCCAGCGGAAACTTGTTGTAGGGCACGATCTCACAATACACATTCAATTCACGGATGCGGCGTCCGATGAGTTGGGTGGTTTGCGACCCAAAGTCAAGAATGATAATTTTCTCTTGCATATTTTAGTATTAATAGATAATGGTCATCGTAAAGGACCGGAGAAACAATGTGCAAAAGTAAGAAAAAATAGGTTAGTTCCCTGATTTTTCCTTGCTTTCTTTCAGTAAGTCGCGTATTTCCGTCAGCAGCAGCTCCTCCTTGGAGGGAGCAGGCGGCGCGGGCGGGACGGCCGGCGTCTCTTTTTTCTTGCTTTCCATCACCCTGGTCAGCAGCTTGATGAAAAGAAAGATGGAAAAGGCAATGATGATAAAGTCGAAGGCCGTCTGGAGGAAGTTGCCGTAGTTCAGGGTGACGGCGGCCACCTCAGCCCCATCCACCACCTGAGCAGGCTTCAACACCAGCTTCAAGTCTTTGAAATTGACACCGCCCACCAGCAGTCCCAATGGCGGCATGATCACATCCGCCACGAGTGAGGAGACGATTTTCCCGAATGCGCCGCCGATGATGACACCCACGGCCATGTCAACCACATTGCCCTTCATGGCAAATGCTTTGAATTCTTGCAGAAACGATTTCTTTCCCATCTCTATGTTGTAAGTTAAAGATTTGATAACAGGGCGCAAAAATAGCAAAAAACTTCCGTTCCCCCTCCCCTCTCTATATATAATAAGGTGATAAAAACGCTTTTCCCGCCAAAATTCAGCCCTTGTAGACTCATGAAGCGAGTTTTATATTAATTTAATCATTGATTTGAGACAGAAATTCAAAACAATTTCTTAATTTTGCACCGCAGTTCGGAAAGAACGGGCGGCACATAAGACAGAAAGCAATATTAAACATTATAAACCCTTAAAAGTTTAAACAAAATGATTAAAGTAGGTATTAATGGATTCGGACGTATCGGACGTTTCGTATTCCGCGCAGCTCAAAAAAGAAACGATATTCAAATCGTTGGTATCAATGACCTTTGCCCGGTAGACTACTTGGCTTACATGCTGAAGTATGACACCATGCACGGCCAGTTTGACGGCACAATCGAAGCTGATGTTGAAAACAGCAAGCTGATTGTAAACGGTAAGGAAATCCGCGTAACAGCTGAAAGAAACCCTGCTGACCTGAAGTGGAACGAAGTTGGCGCAGAATATGTAGTTGAGTCTACAGGTCTGTTCCTGACAAAGGAAAAAGCTCAGGCTCACATCGAAGCTGGCGCTAAATACGTTGTAATGTCCGCTCCTTCCAAAGACGATACTCCTATGTTCGTTTGCGGTGTGAACGAAAAGACTTACGTAAAGGGTACCCAATTCGTATCTAACGCTTCTTGTACTACAAACTGCTTGGCTCCTATCGCTAAGGTTTTGAACGACAAGTTCGGCATCGTTAACGGTTTGATGACTACCGTTCACTCTACTACTGCTACTCAGAAGACTGTAGACGGTCCTTCCATGAAGGATTGGAGAGGCGGTCGCGCCGCTTCCGGCAACATCATCCCGTCCTCTACAGGCGCTGCCAAAGCTGTAGGTAAAGTTATTCCTGAACTGAACGGCAAGCTGACCGGCATCTCTATGCGCGTTCCGACTTTGGACGTTTCTGTAGTTGACCTGACTGTCAACCTGGCTAAGCCCGCTACAAAGGCTGACATCTGCGCTGCCATGAAGGAAGCCGCAGAAGGCGAACTGAAGGGTGTTCTGGGTTACACAGAAGATGCAGTCGTTTCTTCTGACTTCCTGGGTTGCACGATGACTTCCATCTTCGACGCTAATGCAGGTGTATATCTGACTGACACATTCGTTAAGGTTGTATCTTGGTACGACAACGAAATCGGTTATTCCAACAAGGTTCTCGACCTGATCGCTCACATGGCATCGGTTAACGATTAATCTTGATAAGAGATATAATCCCCCCCTTTCCCTTCCCCTTTGGCCAAAGCATTCCTTTGCCAAGGGGGATTTTTCATAACCGGCGGATGAGGACAGAAAACCATGATAAATGGCAAAGCCCCCTTCCGCTTTTCAGTTAGAAAATATTAAAGTATAGGCGGCTTCTGCGGAAATCGCTTATTTTTTTGCATTTTTGCAAACGGAATATCCCTACAGACAACATCTGATTTGCAAAAACGTAAAGGCCGCCAGAGCCCGCACAAGGGGATGCTTGCCCGCCAACATCCCGCATAAGCGGATTTCACCCTTTCTGACAGACATAAGCCCGCAAACCATTTCTTGTCTGACTATAAAGGGAATGAAATGATTTGAATAAACATATTAATATAGTCTTGTATGATGAGTGTTGCATTGGCTCAAAACCCTTTTTTTGAAAACTATGTCACCCCCCACGGCACAACGCCGTTCGACCAGATCCAAACAGAACATTACGAACCGGCCATCCGGGAAGGCATCCGGAGGCAATGTGAAGAAATAGAGGCCATCGTCAACAATCCTGAGAAGCCGACCTTCCGGAACACCCTCGTCCCTTTAGAAAAATCAGGCGAGCTTCTGCAGCGCGCCGCCACGGTCTTCAGCAACTTGCTGAGCGCGGAGACGAACGATGAGATGCAGGAACTGGCCAAGACCCTGATGCCCCTGATGAGCGAACACGAAAACAACATACGCCTGAACGAAAAGCTCTTCGCCCGCATCAAGGCCGTGTATGAGCATCGCGACGAAGAGCGACTGACCACCGAGCAACAGACATTGCTGGAAAATGCCTACGAAGGGTTCGTGCAAAACGGAGCCAACCTGGGAGGAGAGGAGAAAGAGAAATTCCGCGAACTGAGCAAACGCCTCAGCCTGCTGACGCTCCGCTTTGGCGAAAACAACCTGAAAGAGACGAACGCTTACCAGCTGGTCATCACGGATGAGACACAGCTTTCCGGCCTGCCCGAAACGGCAAGGGAAGCGGCCGCCGAAACGGCCAAGGAAAAAGGCGTGGAAGGATGGGCATTCACCTTGCAGGCTCCCAGCTACGGGCCGTTTCTGATGTATGCCGACAACCGCGAGTTGCGGCAGGAGCTGTACATGGCCTATAACACGAAATGCGCACACAACAATGCCACCTGCAACCTGCAGATCGTGAAAGACATCGTGAACATACGCATGGAAATCGCCCGGCTGTTGGGCTATCCGGACTATGCCTCCTATCGGCTGAAACGCCGCATGGCCCAAGACAGCGACACCGTTTACCGGCTCCTGAACCAACTGCTGGACGCTTACACGCCCGCCGCCCGACAGGAATATGCCGCCGTACAGGCTTTGGCGCAAGAAGAGCAAGGCTCGGATTTCGTGTTGATGCCTTGGGACTGGAGCTACTACTCACACAAGCTGAAGGACAAGAACTTTCAGCTGGACGACGAGATGCTGCGCCCTTATTTCGAGGTCGGCCAAGTGAAAAAAGGAGTATTCGGCTTAGCCACAAAGCTCTATGGCATCACGTTCAAACGCAATCCGGACATTCCTGTCTACCACAAGGACGTAGAGGCTTACGAAGTGTTTGACAAGGACGGAAGCTACCTGGCCGTGCTTTATGTGGATTTCTATCCGAGAGCAGGCAAACGCTCAGGAGCCTGGATGACCAGCTACAAGGAACAATGGACAGACGAAGAGACAGGAGAGAACAGCCGCCCGCACGTGTCGCTCGTCATGAACTTCACCAAGCCTACCGAGAGCAAACCGGCCCTGCTGACCTTCGGCGAGGTGGAGACCTTCTTGCACGAATTCGGGCACAGCCTGCACGGCATGTTCGCCAACACCACCTACGAAAGTCTGAGCGGAACCAACGTTTATTGGGATTTTGTAGAACTTCCTTCACAAATCATGGAGAATTTTGCCATAGAGAAAGAATTTCTTCATACCTTTGCCCGTCATTATCAGAGCGGTGAGCTGTTGCCTGACGAACTGGTGAGACGCATCATTGATTCCTCCAATTTCAATGTGGCGTACGCATGCCTGCGCCAAGTCAGCTTCGGCCTGCTGGATATGGCTTGGTACACCCGCACCTCCCCCTTTGAAGGCGATGTGGAAGCTTACGAGAAGGAAGCCTGGAAGCGGGCGCAAGTGTTGCCGACGGTGAAAGGCACGTGCATGAGCACCCAATTCTCACACATCTTTACGGGCGGATATGCGGCAGGATACTATAGCTACAAATGGGCGGAAGTGCTGGATGCCGACGCATTCTCCGTGTTCAAAGAAAACGGTATCTTCAACCCGGAGGTGGCCGCTTCGTTCCGCCGGGAAATACTGTCCAAGGGAGGCACCGAGCCGCCTATGACACTTTACAAACGATTCCGGAAACAGGAACCGAACATTGACGCATTGCTAATAAGAAACGGAATTAAGAAGAAAGATGAATAAATTGATGAAACGATGGATAAGCATTCTTCTGCTGGCTGCAGTGCTTCCGCTGTTGGGAAGCTGCGACCGGGAAGACGATGTGATGGAGATCTTCACAGGCAAGACGTGGAAGTTGAGCTACATCGCGCTTGAAGGGACCAACGAGCCGTATGACTTCTGGGGAGAAAACACCACAGCCAAAGAAAACAGCCTGAAAGCCTTGGCACAGACAAACTCCTTCACGCTCGAATTCGAGGGGGTGGCACAGGGAGAGACGGTCAGCGGCAACTTCAATGCCCGCGTCATCCGCGCTTCCATAGAAGGCACCTGGCAGGCCGACGGCAAGGAGCGCACTTTCACCACTGCCCGTGTAAGCCAAAACGGACAGGAGACAGACGTGCTGGCGCAGGCTTTTCTGAGAGGACTGCAAAACGCCTTCCGCTACGAAGGCGATGCCGACAACCTCTTCATCTATTACAGAAACGGACAAGATGTCATGCGACTGGGTTTTGTCCCGCTTCAATAAAAAAAACACTCAGCCATGGATACAAAAGAGAAAAAAGAGGCTTTAGACAAACGCTACATCCGGATGGCCAACATCTGGGCAGAGAACTCCTACTGCAAACGCCGCCAGGTAGGAGCCTTGATCGTGAAGGATAAGATGATCATCTCAGACGGCTACAATGGAACGCCTTCGGGTTTTGAGAACGTGTGTGAGGACGAGCACAACCTGACCAAACCTTACGTGCTGCATGCCGAAGCGAACGCCATCACCAAAATAGCCCGCTCGAACAACAGCAGCGACGGAGCCACCATGTATGTCACGGCCTCGCCCTGCATCGAATGTTCCAAGCTGATCGTCCAGGCAGGCATCAAGCGAGTGGTGTATTCAGAGAAATACCGCTTAGAGGACGGAGTCGACTTGTTGAAACGGGCAGGCATCGAAGTGGTCTATCTGCCGGAAGAGGAGGAAGAGGGACTGCCCGACAAGGCATAAAAGCCCACGCCTCATCCCGCATCTTTTGTTCCTCCTGCGAGTTTCTATAAAAAACGATTAACCATAATAAAGCATACAACAAATGAGTACAAAGAATTCATCCCGCTTCGTGCCGCTTCTGATAGCCATCAGTGTCGTGGCGGGCATCCTGATCGGAACATTCTACGCCAAACATTACGGCGGGAATCGCTTGGGCATCATCAATGGCTCGTCAAACAAGCTGAACGCCTTGTTGCGCATCATTGATGACCAGTATGTGGATACGGTCAACATGACCGATTTGGTAGAAAAGGCCATGCCTCAGATCCTGGCCGAGCTGGATCCGCATTCCACTTACATTCCCGCACGGATGCTGGAGGAGGTCAATTCCGAACTGGAAGGAAGCTTCAGCGGCATTGGTGTGGAATTCACCATTCAGGAAGACACCATTCATGTCAACCGGGTAGTGCCCGGCGGACCGGCGGAGAAGGTAGGCATGATGGGAGGCGACCGCATTGTCACGGTGGACGACAGCCTGTTTGTGGGCAAGGGACTGACCAACGAAAAAGCCATCAGCCATTTGAAAGGGCCTAAAGGCACGGAAGTGAAACTGGGTGTCAAGCGAGCCACGGAAAAGGACTTGCTGAGCTTCACCATCGTGCGCGGCGACATCCCGCAAAACACCATCGATGCGGCCTATATGCTGAACGATGATTTCGGCTACGTGATGGTGAGCAAATTCGGACGCACCACCCACGTGGAACTGCTGAGCGCCATTGCCCAATTGAGCCATCAGAACTGCAAAGGTCTGATCATAGACTTGCGCGACAACACCGGCGGCTACATGGAGGCTGCCACCCGCATGGTGAACGAATTCCTTCCGGAGGGCAAGCTCATCGTCTATACCGAAGGGCGCAAATACCCGCGCATGGAGGAATATGCCAACGGAACGGGCAGCTGCCAGCAAATGCCTTTGGTGGTGCTGGTCAACGAAAGCTCAGCCTCAGCCAGCGAAATCTTCGCAGGCGCCATCCAGGACAATGACCGGGGGACCATCGTGGGACGCCGCTCGTTCGGCAAAGGACTGGTGCAACAGCCCATCGACTTCAGCGACGGATCGGCCATCCGGCTTACCATCGCCCGCTACTACACACCTTCCGGACGTTGCATCCAGCGCCCTTACGAGAACGGCAAAGACTCCCAGTACGAAATGGATTGGGTCAACCGCTATGAACACGGCGAATTTTTCTCCGAAGACAGCATCAAGCTCGACAAAAACCTGCGTTACTCCACAGGACTGGGACGCCCTGTCTACGGGGGAGGAGGCATCATGCCAGACGTGTTTGTGCCGCAAGACACGACAGGAGTCACTTCCTACCTGATAGAGGTCAGCAGCAAAGGGCTGATCCGCCAGTTCTGTTTCCACTATAGCGACAGTAACCGCAGCAAGCTGGTCGAGATGGAAAACGGGAAAGACATGCTGGACTACCTGCAGAAGCAAGGCATCATGAACCAGTTTATCCGCTTTGCCGACTCCAAAGGGGTGAAGCGGCGCAATCTGCTGATACGCAAGTCGCAAAAGCTGCTGGAAAGGAACCTGTATGGAAACATCATCTACAACATCTTGGGCCAAGAAGAATTTATCCGCTACATCAACGAAAGCGACGCCACTGTGCTGAAAGCACTGGAGATTCTGGAGAAGGGCGAAGCATTCCCGAAAGCCCCTGAAGCGGCAAGCTCACAAAAAGAAGAAGATGAAGACAAAGACAGAATTACGCAAGCAGATCTCTATACTGAAGACCCGTCACGCCTCTTCCGCATGGCGGCTGCAACACTCAGCTGAGGTAATGGCCTCGCTGGAGGCTCATCCCGTTTTCCAAGAAGCAGACACAGTCCTGCTCTATCATTCACTGAAAGACGAAGTGGACACGCACGACTTTATCCGCCGCTGGAGCAGCCGGAAACGGCTGCTCCTGCCTACGGTCGTAGGAGACGGTCTGGAATTGCGCCTGTATCGAGATCCACGGTCACTCGCTGTGGGACGCTTCGGCATTGAGGAGCCTGTGGGAGAAGCCTTCACCGACTATGAAGCGGTCAGGCTGGCTGTGGTGCCTGGAGTGGCTTTTGACAGAGAAGGCAACCGGTTAGGACGGGGCAAGGGATATTACGACCGCCTGCTGCCCCACATACCGGCCGCTTACAAGATCGGCATCTGTTACGCTTATCAGTTAGTAGACAAAGTCCCGGCGGAGCCTTTCGACATCCGCATGGACGAAATTATCACACATCCATTATGAAAACAAATTATCATACCCACACCACTCGCTGCCAGCACGCCTCAGGAAGCGACGAGGACTTTGTGCTGAGCGCCATCAAGGGCGGATTCCAAGTGCTGGGCTTTTCAGACCACACGCCTTGGAAATATCGCTCTGATTACGAGTCGGGCATCCGCATGCAGCCGGAAGAATTGCCGGCGTATGTGGAAAGCGTCCGTACCCTGCAAGACAAATACCGCGACAAGATAGACATTAAGCTGGGGCTGGAATGCGAATATTTCCCCGACTACATTCCGTGGCTGAAAGAACAAGTGAAAGCCTACAGGCTGGACTATCTCATCTTCGGCAATCACTTTTACCACACAGATGAGAAGTTCCCTTATTTCGGACGCCATACAGACAGCCGCGACATGCTCGACCTTTATGAGGAAAGCGCCATCGAGGGCATGGAGAGCGGACTGTTCTGCTGTCTGGCTCATCCGGAACTGTTCATGTGCTCCTATCCGGAATTTGATCACCACTGCTCCAACATCAGCCGCCACATCTGCCGGGCGGCGGCACGCCTGAACATCCCCTTGGAATACAACATCAGCCGCATCTCTTACGATGCCAAGCGTGGGCTGACCACTTTCCCCCATCCGAAATTCTGGCACATCGCTGCCGCCGAAGGATGCACGGCCATTATCGGAGTGGATGCCCACGTCCATCAATACTTAGAGGAAAAGACCTATTACGAGCAGGCTGTCCGCGCCCTGAAAGAACTGGGCATCAAGACGACAGACACCTTGCCGATGCGGAAGTAAGCCCGGTCAAGGCTCTTCCTGCATCAGTTTCCACGCCATCGGCAGACAGTTGACAATGTCGCCAGCTGTCATGCCGATGGCGCCTTGTTTCTTAGCGGCCAAATCGCCCGCCAGCCCATGGACAAACACGCCCAGACGGCAAGCCGTTGTCGCATCATACCCTTGTGCCAACAGCGCCAACAGGACACCCGTCAGCACATCGCCGCTGCCGCCCGTGGCCATGCCGGGATTGCCGGTCGTGTTGAAGAAACAATCCCCATCGGGAGTGACCACAGCCGTATAGGCACCTTTCAGCACCACATGCAGCTGGAAAGTCTGCGCCAGTTCGCGAGCCTTCACCAGCCGTTCGTATGAATTCTGGCATTTCCCTACAAGCCGTTCCAATTCTCTGGGATGCGGAGTCAGAATGCTGCCTTTAGGAAGACGGCGCAGATGGCTGCGGTGTCCCCCTCCCAAAAGGTTCAGCGCATCAGCGTCTACCACCATCGGGACTTGGGCCGTCTCAATCTGTTCCAGCAGCGCACCTTCCGTTTCCGGAGCACGTCCCAGACCGGGGCCGATGGCGGCAGCCTGATAGTCATCGGTGTCGGTGGAACAGGCAAAACAAGTGTCGCTGAAGTCTGTTTCCGTCATGGCTTCGGGCACTGCCGTCTGCACAATCACGTTGTTGCACATCGGCACATGCACCGTGAGCAGCCCTACCCCCGAACGGAGACAGGCACGCGCAGCCAGAATGGAAGCACCCGCCATGCCTTGCGAGCCGGCTATCAGCATGGCGCGTCCGAAGTTGCCCTTGTGGGCAAAACGGTTGCGAGAGCGCAAGGCTCCTTCCAGATCCTCATGTTCGGTCATGTAGAAATCGGTCTCTGTCTCCTCAATGGCTTCTTCGCTCAAACCGATGTCCAGCAGTTTCCAACGGCCCACATACACTTCGTTTTCAGCAAAAAGGAAGGCAAGTTTGGGCAGCTGAAGGCTGAGGGTCAGATCGGCACGGATGATGTTAGCCTGCACGTTGTATGAATTGTCTTCCCCCATCAGCCCGGAAGGGATGTCGATGGACACGACCTGTGCGGGCGAGGCATTGATATGACGGACTACGGCCGCAAAGCCGCCATTCAAGGGTTTGCTAAGCCCGCTCCCGAACAAGCCGTCGATGACCACATGCTCTTCCGTCAAGGCAGGCGGGGTGAACTGGGTGCTGATTTCATGAAAGCTGATCTCGCCCATGCTGATGAGCCGCTCCTTGTTGGCCTCGCAGTCCTCCGAAAGGGAGCCTTTGATGTTAAACAGATAAACGTCCATGAGATAGCCTTGCTCTGCCATGAGGCGTGCCACAGCCAGCGCGTCTCCTCCATTGTTGCCCGGTCCGGCAAAAACCACGAAAGGAGTGCTGCGGTCCGGCCATTCTTCCACAATGGCTTCTGTCAGGGCATGCGCCGCACGCTCCATCAGGTCTATGGAAGAGACAGGCTCATGCTCTATGGTATAAGCATCCAATTGCTTGATGCTCGTAGTCGGAAATATTTTCATAGATTGCTCGTTTTTTTAATTCATTCCGCAAAGATACAGTTTTGCATTCAGAATGTATGAATAGAAAGCTATAATTCTTCGCGCAGGCACAACTGCCCGCCAACCGCTCTTTCGCGCAGGCATAAGCCGCGACCGGCACTTTTTACGGCAAGCTTGGGCATGGATCCGGCTTCCGGCCCTCATCCGAAAAATAATACAGAAAAAAAGATGAATCATAAGACTTATTGTTTTAACTTTGCAGCCCATTTTGATGCCCGACGGGATCAGGCAATGCTATTTTTCAACATAAATCTTCCAAAGAACAAAAACACCCTCTATACGGAACATCCACAATGAAACAATATTTAGACCTATTGACACGCGTGCTGAACGAAGGAGTGCGGAAAGACGACCGCACCGGAACAGGAACAATCAGCATATTCGGACATCAGATGCGCTTCAACTTAGAGGACGGATTTCCATGCCTCACCACCAAGAAACTGCACCTGAAATCCATCATCTATGAGCTTTTATGGTTTCTGAAAGGCGACACCAACGTGCATTACCTTCAGGAGCACGGCGTGCGCATCTGGAACGAATGGGCGGACGCCGACGGAAATCTGGGACACATCTATGGCTACCAATGGCGTTCATGGCCGGACTATAAAGGCGGATTCATCGACCAGATCGGTGAAGCCGTGGAGACCATCAGACGGAATCCCGACTCCCGGCGGATTCTGGTGAGCGCATGGAACGTGGCAGACCTGGGCAACATGAACCTGCCTCCCTGCCACATCTTGTTCCAGTTTTATGTGGCAAACGGACGCTTAAGCCTCCAAATGTATCAACGGAGCGCAGACATCTTCCTGGGTGTGCCCTTCAATATCGCCTCCTATGCCCTGTTGCTGCAAATGGTAGCGCAAGTGACGGGACTCAAGGCTGGAGACTTTATCCATACCTTGGGAGACGCACATATCTATCTCAACCACATCGAGCAAGTGAAACTCCAACTGACACGAGAGCCGCGCCCGCTCCCGCAAATGAGGCTGAATCCGAATGTGAGAAATCTCCCCGATTTCCAATTTGAAGATTTCGAGCTGGTGAACTACAACCCCCATCCGCACATTGCCGGACAAGTGTCGGTATGAGCTACAGCAGGAACCTGTAACGCCCCATCCCGCTTGCCCATTCTTTCAATCATTAACCATCAGAAAAAGAAATGCTCACTCTTATCGCCGCAATCGACCGGTGCCGAGGCATCGGTTTTCAAAACAAATTATTGTTTTGGCTGCCCAACGACTTGAAACACTTCAAGGCATTGACCACAGGACATACCATCATCATGGGACGAAAGACCTTTGAATCACTGCCCAAAGGCGCTCTGCCCAACCGCAGAAACATCGTGCTTTCCACGCAAGAGAACCTGAAGTGCGCAGGCGCTGAAGTCTATCAGTCGTTGGAAGAAGCTTTGCGCCATTGCGCTCCCGATGAAGAAGTCTACGTCATCGGGGGAGCCAGTGTCTACCGCCAAGCCATGCCTCTGGCCGACCGCCTTTGCCTGACCGAGATCGATGCGGAGGCTCCACAGGCCGACGCGTTTTTTCCCGCACCAGAGACCGGCGCATGGATAGAGAAAAACAGGGAGTTTCATCCGGCCGATGAAAGACATCCCTACTCCTATTCGTTTGTGGACTATATGCGCCGGTAGGTACACGCAGGAGAAAAAGGGTCATCCCTGCTGCTGTCCGGGATCCTCTTCTTCCTTCTGAATGGAGATAGGCATCTGCCGCTTGATGGCTTCGTGAAAAGAGATCAGCGTCTCGGTGCGCGAAAGACCCAAAGGCTGCAGCTTATCATGAATGATGCTAAGGAGGTGGTGGTTGTTGTGCGCATAGAGCTTGATGAACATGTCATACTTGCCTGTCGTGAAATGGCATTCCACCACTTCGGGGATTTCCTCCAAAGCCTTGAGCACACGGTCGAAGGAAGCGGGATCTTTCAGGTAGATCCCAATGTAGGCGCATGTCTCATAACCGATCTTTTCGGGATCGATGACATATTCCGAACCTTTCAAGATGCCGTAGCTAGTAAGTTTCTGGATACGCTGGTGGATGGCAGCTCCCGACACATTGCACAATCTGGCCACTTCCAGAAAAGGGATGCGGGCATTGCTGGCTATCAATTTTAAGATCTGTTCGTCTAATGAATCCAATAGATGTTGTATCATGATCAAGAATAATTAGTGTAACTGAGTATAATGCCACATTCCTCAAAAAAGACGCGGCCAAGTGCAAAGTTAATCAAATTTTCCAAAACGGGATGTATATGATAGCATAAATCAGGGCAACCGCATCAAAATTGCGTGAAAAATCTCTCTCCCCTCCATCCTTCCATCCAACCGTCTGCCAACGTGCGTTCAAGTTTCTTTCAGCGCAGAGGAGGTGGACAAATCGGTCAATTCGGGTATGCAAATCGGTCAATTTTAGGGTGAGAAATGGTCACACATTCTTTGAAACGTCAACAATTACGACCTTTCACACAAAAAAAGCGGAAGAGAAACCTCACAAATAATTCCTTTGGCGGAGTTTCACCGGAAACCATTGTTTATAAGCCGTTTATTGTGAAAGATGAAGGAAGCGTGTGAAAGATAAAGGAAGCGTGTGAAAGACGAAAAGCATTCCTTCCTTTCACAACAACAGACTGAGATACAGCATGTTGAAACCGCGTTGAAGGCGTGAAGCTTTCAACGCATATTTTCTTAAAAAACAAGTTGATCAGGCGGTGAAATCAAGTTGATTGTATCACAAAATCAAGTTGATTACAAGCTATAACCGCAAGAAGCCGAACGGATCGTGCAAATGGGCTGCCGGCGGGCAGGACGTGCGAGGATACGCGATAAAAAGTGTTGACCGTCGGCAAACTCCGATGACGAGGAGGCGGTCATAAGCCTGTGTGACAACCGTTTCCAGTTCACGCGTGCGCCGTTTCCAGTTCACGCGTGCGCCGTTTCCAGTTCACGCGTGCGCCGCTTCCAGTTCACGCGTGCGCCGCTTCCAGTTCACGCGTGCGCCGCTTCCAGTTCACGCGTGCGCCGCTTCCGGTTCATGCGTACAAACCAGACGCTGCAT
>CALUOU010000071.1 GCA_944322335.1 uncultured Bacteroides sp. | reverse complement strand
TCGCAACCGTATTTTCCGTCTGATCCGAAATGAGTGCGCGCCCTGATGGCGCATGAGGAGAGCATGGGCGGCGGCATGAAAGTCTGAAAAACAAAAACAGGAAGAAAACGGCTCCGTTTTCCTCCTGTTCGGCTTGTTGCGGAGGCTCGACTCGAACGAACGACCTTTGGGTTATGAGCCCAACGAGCTACCAACTGCTCCACTCCGCGATGTTCTTTTCTGATTTCGGGTGCAAAGGTACGCCTTTTGTTTGGAATATGCAAATGTTTTGGGAACTTTTTTCTTTTTATCTTTCCGTCCGCTTCGGAAAAGGGCTTTTGCCATGCGTGGAGGGCGGAGAACCCTGATTGGCTTTTTGATACAGAACAGGCTCTCTTTTCAAGCAAAAAGACCGTTTCTTGACGCTATGGATAACACGCGCTCTCTCTTAAATATGTCTAAAATGTCCCCGTGGGGGACAGAAAACCGCATAAACATGCAATTCTACCGGGAAATCGGCGTAAAACACGCGTGAAATCCATGGCGGCAGACGCGTGTTTCATGTCTGCCGCACGCGTGAGACAAATGCAGGACACGCGTGGGACAGAAGCTGGACACGCGTATGGAAGAAACGGCTCTCGTGCAAAACCGTTCTCAGAGACCGTTCGGGAAGCCGTAAAGGGGGCGTTTTCCTCTCTTTTAGCTGTAAATATTTCGCTATCGTGCTACAGTCCAGAATGTTGCTGAAAAACGTTCCGTTTTTTGGCGCGGCACGGCCATTGGTGCGGAAACAGGCAATTCTCAGCCGCCCGGCCATTCAAAATGTCAAAATGAAAGTTCTCTCGTTTCGCTTGCCGTTCTCCTCTGCCGTACACTCCAGACAGAAGAGGCGAAACGTAGAGCCTTATGGTTTAACAAAACAGAATTAAAAGCCCTTTTCCTTGTACAATAGGCGGAAAAGTCTTACTTTTGCTCAAATAAACAAGCAATGTGCAAGATTTATCTATGACCGTATCCAAGACTAAAGCCACATTGGTAGATGTGGCACGCCAACTATTTGCCAAAATGGGTGTGGAAAACACCACGATGAACGACATCGCCTTGGCTTCCGGAAGGGGGAGGCGGACGCTCTACACCTATTTTAAAAGCAAAGAGGAAATCTACCTGGCTGTCGTGGCATCGGAACTGGATATCTTGTCGGACAAGATGAGGCGGGTGGCCGAGATGCGGATTCCGCCCGACGAGAAGCTGATCGAACTGATATATACCCATCTGGATGCCGTGAAAGAGGTGGTGTACCGCAACGGAACCCTTCGGGCCAATTTCTTCCGTGACATCTGGCGGGTGGAAAAGGTGCGCAAGCGTTTTGACGCCAAGGAAATCGTCCTTTTCAAAGATGTCCTGAAGGAAGGCATCGAGAAGGGGGTGTTTGAGGTGGACGACGTGGACATGACCGCCGAGATCATGCATTATGCGGTGAAAGGCATCGAGGCTCCTTACATACGCGGACACGTGGGGGCGCATTTGGACGACGGCACGCGCGACCGCTACGTGAAACGGCTGGTGATGGGAGCCTTAGGGAAAAAAGCTGTTTAGGCTATTGGCCGGCAGGTTTTCGCAAGGCAATCGTTTAATGGCTCAAAACTTAGAAGACTGAATATTTATTATATTAACTAACCAAAAAAAGTATCTATGGGATTATTAACTGGAAAAACAGCCCTGATCACCGGTGCCGCCCGTGGCATTGGCAAGGCTATCGCATTGAAATTTGCACAAGAAGGTGCGGACATCGCATTCACCGACCTGGCTATTGACGAGAATGCGGAAGGCACTGTGAAAGAAATCGAGGCTTTGGGCGTGAAAGCCAAAGGCTATGCGTCAAACGCCGCCAGCTTTGAGGATACGGCCAAGGTGGTGGCCGCCATCCATGCGGACTTCGGCCGTATCGACATCCTGGTGAACAACGCCGGCATCACTCGTGACGGCCTGATGATGCGCATGAGCGAACAGCAGTGGGACATGGTGATCAATGTCAACCTGAAGTCCGCCTTCAACTTCATCCACGCCTGCACCCCCATCATGATGCGCCAGAAAGCCGGCAGCATCATCAACATGGCATCGGTGGTGGGCGTACATGGCAATGCCGGACAGTCCAACTACGCCGCTTCCAAAGCCGGCCTGATCGCGCTGGCCAAGTCCATCGGCCAGGAAATGGGGTCGCGCGGCATTCGCGCCAACGCCATCGCGCCGGGATTCATCATGACCGCCATGACCGATGCCCTGTCTGACGAAGTGAAGGCCGAATGGGCCAAGAAGATTCCCTTGCGCCGTGGAGGCACGCCCGAAGATGTGGCCAACGTAGCCCTGTTCCTGGCTTCTGACCTGTCGTCATACGTGTCGGGACAAGTGATTCAGGTAGACGGCGGAATGAACATGTAATCGGGAAGAGATGACCGTTTTATACGAAGACAACCACATCATCATTGTCAGCAAGACCGCTTCGGAGATTGTCCAGGGAGACAAGACGGGCGACACTCCTCTCTCAGAGACCGTGAAACAGTATCTGAAGGAGAAGTACCGGAAGCCCGGCAATGTCTTCATCGGTGTCACCCACCGGCTGGACCGCCCCGTGAGCGGTCTTGTGGTGTTTGCCAAGACCAGCAAGGCGCTCTCCCGCCTGAACGAAATGTTCCGCACCGGGGAGGTGAGGAAAATCTATTGGGCCATCGTGAAAAACCTTCCGCCGCAAACGGAGGGGGAGCTGACACACTACCTGCGCCGCAACGAACAGCAGAACAAGAGCTATGCTTACGACACCGAGAAGCCAGGCACCAAGAAGGCTGTGCTGCGCTACCGGCTGATAGGGCGCTCTGATAACTACTGCCTCCTGGAAGTGGAGCTGATGACGGGCCGTCACCATCAGATCCGTTGCCAGCTGGCCAAGATGGGATGCCCCATCAAAGGGGATCTGAAATACGGCTTTCCCCGCTCCAACCCCGACGGCAGCATCTGCCTGCATGCCCGTTCCATCCGCTTCATCCATCCTGTCTCCAAACGGCTGATAGAGGTGGAAGCTCCTGTGCCGGAGGACAAGCTGTGGCAGGAAATGAGGATCAGTGATTAACGGTTAATGATCAGTGATCAGCGGCCTGCAACGTAATCACTAAACACTAATCACTAAACATTAAACACGTGAATTTTTTAGCAGTCTATAAGCCTCACTACAGGACTTTGTTCTTTTTAGGGCTTCCGATCATCATCGGACAGTTGGGTACCATCGTTTTGGGATTTGCCGATACACTGATGGTGGGCCATCACAGCACCCAGGAACTGGCCGCCGCATCGTTTGTCAACAACATGTTCAACCTCTGCATCATCTTCAGCACCGGCTTCAGTTACGGACTGACCCCCGTTGTGGGCAGCCTGTATGGCAACCGGCAATGGGTGGAGGCCGGGCGCGCCTTGCGTTGCAGCCTGGCGGCCAATGTGCTGGTGGGGCTGTTGCTGACCCTCATCATGGCGGTGGTCTATTGGAATGTGGATCGCTTGGGGCAGCCTGAAGAGCTGTTGCCGCTCATCCGTCCTTACTATCTGGTCCTGCTGGCTTCACTGGTGTTCGTCATGCTGTTCAACGGCTTCAAGCAATTCACCGACGGCATCACCGATACGCGTACAGCCATGTGGATCTTGCTGGGCGGGAATGTGCTGAACATTGCGGGCAACTATCTCCTGATCTACGGCAAGCTGGGTTTTCCTGAACTGGGTCTGCTGGGTGCCGGCATCAGCACCTTGTTCTCGCGCATCGTCATGGTGGTGGTGTTCGCACGGATCGTGTTGTACGGCAAACGTTTCTCCCGCTATCGGGTAGGTTTCTGGCGCAAGAAGTGGTCCGGCGCGTTTTTTTGGCGGCTGCAGGCATTGGGATGGCCTGTCGGCCTGCAGATGGGCATGGAGACGGCTTCGTTCAGCCTGAGCGCCATCATGGTGGGCTGGTTGGGCACCATCGCATTAGCCTCTCATCAGATCATGCTGACCATCTCTCAGTTCACCTTCATGATGTTTTATGGCATGGGGGCGGCCGTAGCTGTATGCGTCAGCAGCTACCAGGGACAAAAAGACATCCTGAACGTGCGGCGGACGGCCAATGCAGGCTTCCACCTGATCTTATGCATGGAAGTCGTCTTGCTGAGCATCCTGTTTGCCGTGCGCGGGGAGATCGGCGGCTGGTTTACGGACAATATGGAAGTGTCGGCCACCGTGATCACGCTTTTTTTCCCCTTCCTTATTTATCAGTTTGGTGACGGCTTGCAAATCAACTTTGCCAACGCCTTGCGCGGCACGGCCGATGTGAAGCCCATGATGCTCATCGCCTTCATCGCTTATTTCGTAATCTCACTGCCTGTGGGCTACATCTGTGGCTTCGTGCTGGACTGGGGGCTGGTGGGCGTATGGATGGCTTTCCCCTTCGGGCTGACCAGTGCCGGTGTCATGTTGTGGCTCCGCTTCCGCTACAGGGTCAGGAAAGAACAGGAGGAGCTGGCGGGCTGACGGGAGAGTGCGGCTCCGGTCTCGCATCCCTTGTCCGCTGCCATAAAATAATAGAAAACAAACGGTCGCATGAACAGTGTATCTAAACTGAAAATCATAGTCGGGTTCGTCCTGCTGCTGGGCGTGTTGTTTTTCGCCCTCTCGTTCATCCATCGGGAAGTGGAGCAGCTGACTCATACGGACGAAGGAAGTGTGCAATGGACAGACAGCCTGATTTCCCTCTTGCGGGAAAAGGATGCCAACACCATCAACATGCTGCAGTCCTTGAGCAAGGCCAATGAGGCCAACATCATCACCACCAGCGACATCGAAGAGATCATAGCCCATCAGGATACGGTTGTCACCCAGCAGCGGATACAGCGGCGCGTCATCCAGCATCGCGACACGGTGGTGGCTCCGCCCGAAAAGAAAGGTTTCTTCCGGCGGCTGAAGGAAGCCTTTGTGCCGCCAAAGGAAGATTCCCTGATCGAAGTCAAAACTTCGCTGGAATATGCTACGGACACGGTGATCGATACCTACAATCCCGTTGACTCTCTCCAACAGAAGCTGCGCGCCGTGGCTGAACAGAAGGAGGCGAGGCGTACCATTGTCCGCCGCCGCAACCGCACCCTGCAACGCATGGACCATCTGCTGACGGCCCGCATCGACAGCCTGCTGAAAGGGCAGGAACAGGAAACGCTGGAACGCGCCAGACAAGAGACCGAATACAGGCAGGAAGTGCGTCGGCGTTCGGCCCGCACCATCGGAGGCATCGCCGTCGGAGCCGTGCTGCTGGCAGCTGTCTTTCTGGCACTTATAGGCCGCGACGTGACACGCAGCAACCGCTACCGGCGCGAGCTGGAAAAGGCACGCCAACGGGCAGAAGACCTGCTGGCCATCCGCGAGAAAATGATACTGGCCATCACACATGACTTCAAGGCTCCCTTAGGATCCATCATCGGCTATGCCGACCTGCTCTCGCGCCTTACTGTGGACGACCGGCAACGCTTTTATTTGGACAACATGAAAACCTCGTCCGAGCACCTGCTGAAACTGGTGGTGGACTTGCTTGACTTCCATCGCCTTGACCTCCACAAGGCTGAAGTGCATCGTGTGGCTTTCCATCCGGCTCACCTGATGGAAGAGATCAAGGTAAGCTTCACTCCGCTCACTTCGGCCAAGGGACTGGCACTGCATTGCAATGTGGATCCTTGTCTGGAAGGCACTTACTTGTCCGACCCCTTGCGCTTGCGGCAAATCATCAGCAACCTGCTTTCCAATGCGGTCAAGTTTACCGATCAAGGCTGCATTGTCCTGACGGCCCAGTATGATGACGGCAACCTGCTCGTGTCGGTGACCGATACCGGCAAAGGCATGCGTCCGTCAGACCGTGAGCGCATCTTCCAGGAATTCACCCGCCTGCCCGACGCGCAAGGCAAGGAAGGATTCGGACTGGGTCTCTCCATTGTCCGCATGCTGGTGCAGCTGCTGGGAGGCTCCATCGAAGTGGACAGCACCTTAGGCAAGGGCAGCACCTTCTCGGTGAGGATTCCATTGCCGCCTTGTAAGACTCCTGCCGTGGAATCCGCAGACACCGATACACCGCAGGTCTCTCCTTCTGACCTGCCGGTAAAGAAAGTGCTCATAATCGATGACGACCGCATCCAGCTCACGCTGACATCCGCCATGCTCTCACAGAGCGGAATCGAATCGGTCTGCTGCCTGCAAGTGGACGAGCTGCTCGATGCTTTGCGCACGGACCGTTTCGATGTGCTGCTGACCGATGTGCAGATGCCTGCCGTCAACGGGTTCGACCTGCTGAGGCTGCTCCGTTCTTCCAACATCCCTCAAGCCCGCTGCTTGCCCATGATAGCTGTCACGGCCCGCAGCGACATACAGCGTGATGACTTTGTGAAACAAGGCTTTACGGGATGTCTGCGCAAGCCTTTCACTGTGGCGGAGCTTTTGCGGGAACTCCAATTAATGGTTCCTGCTTCCGCTGCCGCAACGCCTGCCGCCTCTTCTTCGGAGCCGTCGGCCTGCAATTTTGCCGCCCTGACAGCGTTTTCGGGAGATGACCCCGCTGCGGCCCGTTCCATTCTGGAAAGTTTTGTGGACGAGACACGTCTGAACCTGGAACACCTGCGGCAGGCCGTCGCCCATAAAGACATGAGAAAACTGTCGGACGTGTCCCACAAGATGATTCCCCTCTTCACTCTCTTGGGCGCGACAGACATTGTGTCGCTGCTGCGCAAGCTGGAAGCTGCCCGCGAGGAAACCTTCTCTGACACTTGGAAACAACAGGCCGATGAAGCGGGCAGGATGGTGGAGGAGGCGGCAAGGCAGGCGGAGAATCTGTAAGGAGACAAGCCGTCACGTCCTTCTCTTCAGCCAAAAGCGGCTCAATGCCGTCATTCGTCAATCAAAAGAAAGCCTTTGGGAAATTTCTATAACGATATGTATAACCCATCCGGTTAAGAGGCGTTAAACCTCTGAAAAAATGGAGAAGAAGGGAAACTTCATCTATGCTTATTCACTACATTTGTAGGGAGAGACGGAGCCTTGGCGATGTCCGTCCGGACTTCTCGGAAGGATCCGCTCTCTTGCCTTTTTTATTCATCACACTTAATTACTTCATTAAAAGAATCATGCCTTATGACACCGTTCAGAAATTTTTGCCTGAGTGCTGCGCTGCTGGCGGCCGGCACGGTCTGTGCGCAACAGGAGCCTGTACGGCTGCAAGTGGATGCAGGGCAACAGATCGCCACTGTGACCAAACTGTTCAACGGAACGAACATTGAAGACCTGAACAACCAGACCAATGGGGGAATCTTCAGCCAGCTGCTCCACGGCGAGGCATTCGAAGAAAACATGGATGTGGACTTCCTGAACCTCTCACGCGCCGACTATTCCAAAGTCTATGTGTTCCTGGACGAACGGAGAATCCCGCACCTCATCCAGCAAACCAACATCTACCACCGCATCAGCTGGAACAATCGGAGCGAAAAGTATGACTGCAACTCCAAGGACGTTTACGACACCCGTCCCGTGAACCAGCCCATCATCATTTCCGGCTGGAAGTTCTGGGGACGTTTCCTGCCTTTTGACTCCATTCCCGCCAATATCCGGCAGATCATGCTCGACCGCCTGAACGGCAACGAACAGATCTCTAAGTACTGGAGCAAGCTGGTGTCCGGCTCTCCTGCCTACCGTTACGAGCTGGTGCGCGACGGCCAGGCCTACATCGGCCGGCAGACACAGACCATCCAGTTTGAAAGCGGAACGGGAGAAGTGGGGCTGACCAACCACGGCCTCTACCGCATGGGCATCCAATATGAAAAAGGAAAACCCTACGACGGCATTCTGCGGGTGAAAGCCGAGAAGCCACTCACGATCTATGTCTCCTTGCGGAACGATGCCGGACAGGTCATCGCCGAAAAGAGCTGTGCGCTGAAGGCAGACGGCACGTATGAGAAAGTCACCTTTGAGCTGACCCCTTCTGAGGATGCCAGACAAGGCAGCTTCGGCATTTCCCTGAAAAGTCCGGGAAGGGTGGATCTGGGCTTTGCGTTCTTGCAGCCGGGTGAATGGGGCCGGGTAAACGGTTACCCCATCCGCAAGCGGTTTGTGGATGCGCTGAAACGCCAGGGCATCTCCGCCTTCCGTTACAATGGCTCCATGGTCGATGTGGGAGCCGACACCTATTTATATAGATGGAAAAAGATGATCGGCCCGATCGATGAACGGAGAGTGACCTTCCGATCTGGCTTCAACCTCTACGGCACACACAGCTTCGGCTTCATCGAAATGTTGCAGGCTGCAGAGGCCGTAGGCGCGGTGGCCATCATCGGCATGAGTATGGACGAGACGGCAGAAGACATCCGCGACTTCGTGGAATACGTCAACGGACCCGCCACAACGGAATGGGGAGCTTTGCGTGCCAGACATGGACATCCGGAACCTTACGGACTGAAATACATCGAAGTGGACAACGAGCGTTTCCTCACGCGGGGCTACATGGAATGCGTGAAGAAGTTCGCCAAAGCCGCTTGGGAAGTAGACCCCGGCATGAGCATCATGGTTTCGCTCAACATCGGACGGAACGGCTACAAACGTGGCTCACGCGAATATGAGCTTGCATCCGAAATGGCAGGCTGGTTCATCGGCCAAGGCAAGGGCGACAACTTCGCATGGGATCCGCACTACAGCGGCGACCCCCGCTTTGCCGATGACCAGGAATGGTTTGAAAACGAAATGGGCATCGTGCTCCAGCGCGAGCTGGCCAAAGACCATCCGGGCTTCAAGCTGAACCTGCACCCCATGGAAGAGAACGGATGGCGCTGCGACTGGGACCGTGGCCTGGCTCATGCCAGCAACTGGAACACGCTGCAACGCTATGGAGACTGTTTCAAGATGCTGGGAACCGCCAACACCTTCCAGCCCCACGGACTGGAATACATGTGGAACCAAGGACGCGTTCACTACACCTCGGATGCCATGTGGTTCCAGCCTTCGGCCTGCATTGACGAGATGATGATGAAGACTTGGAAACCCAACGTGGTGGAGACCAGCAGCAGCGATCCCGCGCTGGACATCACAGCCAAGGTGAACGATGACAAGACGGAAATGACCCTTTACGTAGCCAACATGAGCGACAAGCCTCTGGACGCTGTGCTGGACATCCGGAACTTCAAGTTCAAGACTCGTGCGGAAGTGCAGACTATCGGCGGTTGTGACCTGACGGAGCTCAACACTTACGAAAACCAGAACAACGTAGTGTTCCGTCCCTCCAAAGCTAAGATCGCGCGGAAGAACGCCAAATACACCTTCCCGCGCTACTCTTATACGGTGATCACGCTGAAACGGTAAGGGGCTCCCTCATCTGCTCTGAAATAGGAATATCTTTGAAGTGTAGAGACATTGTCTGCATGTACAGTAAAAGGTATTCCTTTTTTCATCTTCATTTATATAAGACTTTCAACAAACATGAAACTTAAACTATTACTCGGAATACTTATGTCTCTCGTATGCGCATTCGGTCAAGCGGAAAATGCTTTCAAGTTTCGAGGCGTGGTCTATGATGTCGGGCTTAGATTTACTCCCGAAAGCTGTTCGGTCGACACCTTTAGCGTCGGCTTGGTAAAATATGACATGTCTGTCATCTCCAACATTCTGCGGGCAAACACAGTACGTATCGAAGGCGAAGAAATCAGCCGTCTGGTCGCAGCCGCAAGAGTGGCTCATGCAGCCGGACTGGAAATTTATTTCAATCCATGGAAAATGAATGTAGGCGAACAAGAGGTTGTCGCCTATATGACTGAAGCCGCCAAAGCGGCAGAAGAGCTGCGGCAGGAAGGCATCAAGCTGGTATTTGTGGCCGGATGCGAATATACGGCCTTCAACAACGGAGTCCTTCCGGGAAGTTCCATCAATGAACGCCTGGCCTCGCTCATGCCTCCGTCAGACGCTAAGGAACTGCCTGCTTTCTATCAGATGTTACAGGAGAGAAGCAAGACACTGAACCGGATCCTGAGCCGTGTATGTCAAGCGGTTCGTTCGCAGTTCCATGGTCCGGTCACCTATGCTTCCGGCACATGGGAAATGGTGGACTGGAGTCTGTTTGACATCATCGGGGTGGATTACTATCGTGATGTGCAGACTGACGAAGAGTATGTCAACGGCATCAGACGCTATTCCTGCGGTGACAAGCCTGTGGTGGTCATGGAAGTAGGCTGCTGTGCCTACAAAGGGGCAGCCAAGCGAGGCGGTGCGGGATCTTCTATTCTGCAAGGCACGACTCCCGATGGCAAGTCCGGCATTTATGAAGGAGGTGTCACGCCTGTCCGAAGTGAAAAAGAGCAGGCCGACTACATTCAGACCCAAATAGAACTGCTGGACAAGACCGACATAAAAGGTGTCTTTGTTTATGTGTTTTCTTTCCCCATCATGCCTTACCGTTCCACAGGATTTGATCAGGATATGACGGCGTATTCCTTGGTGAAGACCTATCCGGCCGATAACGGACGTTCGCGGCTGATGCCGCCTTGGGAGCCTAAGGAGGCTTTTTACAGATTGGCCGAGATATACCGGGAGTTAGAGCTTCAGGAATTGGCCGACCGGTAAAAGGGCATGTGGAACAGGAGGCTGGAGGTCTGTGTGACAGCGCATTCCTCCATCATGCCTTTATGCTGTATAAAAGAAAGCAGAAGCCCGGCAGGCGATAAGATTCCTGTCGGGCTTCTTTCTTGATGAACTATTAGAATTTACATTATTGGCGTTTCTTTTCTCTGCGTTCCGGACGCTCATGATAGCCTTCCGGCTTCGGGATCAGCACGCGGTGAGACAGCTTGAACTTGCCGGTCTTAGGATCGATGTCAAGCAGCTTCACGTCAATGTCATCGCCTTCCTTCAATCCGGCCTCTTCTACCGTCTCCAAGCGTTTCCAGTCTATCTCAGAGATGTGGAGCAATCCGTCCTTGCCCGGCAGGAATTCCACGAAAGCGCCGTAAGGCATGATGGAGCGGATCTTGCCCTTGTAGACCTCTCCCACTTCGGGAATAGCGACAATGGCCTTGATCATGCGGATAGCGTCATCGATGCTCTTCTTGTTGGTGCCGGCAATTTCCACCTTTCCGATGTTTCCTTCTTCTTCGATGGTGATGATGGCGCCAGTCTCTTCCTGCATGCCTTGGATGATCTTGCCGCCCGGGCCGATCACGGCACCAATGAATTCCTTAGGAATGGTCATTGTCTCGATGCGTGGAGCATGCGGCTTCAGGTCGGGACGCGGTTCGGTAATACACTCTGTCAGTTTGCCCAAAATGTATTCACGGCCAGCCTTGGCTTGCAGCAAGGCTTTTTCCAGAATGTCATAGGAAAGTCCGTCTACCTTAATGTCCATTTGCGTAGCTGTGATGCCGTCTTTCGTGCCGGTCACCTTGAAGTCCATATCGCCCAGGTGATCCTCATCACCCAGAATGTCGGACAGGACCGCATATTTCTCTTCACCCGGATTCTTGATCAGTCCCATGGCGATGCCGGAAACCGGTTTCTTGATTTTCACGCCGGCATCCATCAGCGCCAACGTTCCGGCACATACCGTAGCCATGGATGAAGAGCCGTTGGATTCCAGAATGTCAGACATGACACGGACAACGTACGGATAATCGGCAGGGATCTGTCCTTTCAGGGCGCGCCATGCCAGATGTCCGTGACCGATTTCGCGACGTCCCACACCGCGCTGTGCCTTTGCTTCGCCTGTAGAGAAGGGAGGGAAGTTGTAGTGCAGGAGGAAACGCTCCTTGCCGTGTGTCAGCACATCATCGATGATTTTCTCATCGGCCTTTGTCCCCAGTGTGACCGTAGCCAATGCCTGTGTCTCACCACGGGTGAAGATGGCCGATCCGTGAGGGCCGGGCAGCGGATCCACCTCACACCAGATGGGGCGGATGTCGGTCGTGGCGCGTCCGTCCAGACGTTTGCCTTCGTCAAGGATGCAGCGGCGCATGGCTTCTTTCTCCACATCGTGGTAGTAACGGTCGATCAGAGGAGCTTTTTCCTCCAGCTCTTCCTCTGTGTACTGTGCCTTGAACTCTTCACAAATGGCATCGAAAGCGTCCTGACGAGCGTGTTTGTTCGTGTTTCCGCTGGCAGCCACAGCATATGCCTTTTCATAGCAAGCGTCGTGTACAGCCTTACGCAGGTCTTCGTCGTTCTCTTCGTGGCAATATTCCCGTTTCACTGTAGAGCCTACTTCCTCAGCCAGTTCCATCTGAGCCTTGCACTGGATTTTGATGGCCTCGTGCGCAGCTTTCATGGCTTCCAGCAGGTCACGCTCGGATACTTCGCTCATTTCGCCTTCCACCATCATGATGTTTTCGTAAGTGGCGCCCACCATGATGTCCATATCAGCCTTCTCTAACTGTTCAAACGTAGGATTGATGACAAACTGCCCGTCAATACGCGCCACTCGCACTTCGGAGATGGGGCCATTGAAAGGTATATCAGAGACAGCCAGCGCAGCCGAAGCGGCCAGTCCGGCCAAAGCGTCGGGCATGTCTACGCCGTCAGCTGAAAAGAGGATGATGTTGACATACACCTCAGCATGAAAATTGTCGGGGAATAAAGGGCGGAGAGCACGGTCCACCAGACGGCAAGTCAGGATCTCATAGTCCGAAGCGCGGCCTTCACGTTTTGTGAAACCGCCGGGAAATCGTCCGAATGCGGAAAACTTTTCTTTGTACTCTACCTGTAGCGGCATAAAATCTGTTCCGGGAACTGCGTCCTTGGCGGCACAAACAGTAGCTAACAGCATGGTATTGCCCATGCGCAGCATCACAGCACCATCTGCCTGTTTTGCCAGCTTTCCCGTTTCGAGAGTGATGGTTTTTCCATCGGGCATCTCGATCGTCTTAACAATTGGGGTCATAAAAAATTTATTAATCTATTTCTGTCTTCTAAAAAACTCGCGCAAAGATACATACTTTTTTCATAAACGCCCGCATTTTCCTCCTTATAAAGAATAAGAAGGGGACAAAAACTTCATATTTTTCTTTTTTTTATTGTTTCCGCATGGAAGATGCCCCTAAAATGCTTTGACTACGGCCGAAAAGCCGTATCTTTGCACGGCTTTGAACGGTTTCTCTTCGAAGGGTTTCCCGACGGAGGCATGACATGATGAGCCGGATGCTTTTATTTATTCTATAAAACAACAAAACCATGTATATGAAAAAAATCCTTTTTGCCGCACTGGCCGTGGTTGCCATGGGAGCTTGCCAGTCCGGACCTAAATTTGAAGTGGAAGGGCTCGTGGACGGTGCCGAAGGCAAAACGCTTTACCTGGAGGCTTCCACACTGGAAGGAATTGTGCCTTTGGATTCTGTCAGACTGAAAAAAGAGGGAAGCTTCACCTTCAGCCAGCCCCGTCCCGAATCGCCTGAATTCTACCGCCTGCGGATAGAAGGCCAAACGATCAATTTCTCTGTAGACTCCACAGAGACCATTCACATCCAGGCGCCGCTGGAAGGCTTTGCCACCGCCTACGATGTGGAAGGCTCACCCAACAGCGCTAAAATCAAGGAACTGACCCTGAAACAGCTGAAACTGCAGACCGACGTGGATGCGCTCGCCTCAGCCATGCGTGCCGGCCGGATAGGCATGGACGTATATGAGGATAGCCTGAACGCCCTCATCAAGGCATACAAGGACGATGTGAAGGTGCGCTACATTTTCGCTGCGCCCAACACGGCCGCCGCTTATTTCGCATTGTTCCAGAAGGTGAACAATTACCTGCTGTTCGATCCGCTCAACAGCCGCGAAGACATCAAGTGTTTCGCGGCCGTCGCCACCAGCCTGAACAACTCCTTCCCGCATGCCTTGCGCTCGAAGAACCTCTACAACATTGTCATCAAGGGCATGAGCAACACGCGCACCGCCCAACAGGCACCTGTCGAACTGCCGGAAGGGCTGGTCACTGAAACGGGCATTATCGACATCAGCCTGCGGGACATGCAGGGCAATGTGCGCAAGCTGAGCGACCTGAAAGGGAAAGTCGTCCTGCTGGATTTCACCATCTTCCAGAGTGCCGTATCGACCAACCACAACTACATGCTGGCCGACCTTTACAATAAGTACGCCAAGCGAGGGCTTGAAATCTACCAAGTGTCACTCGATGCAGACGAACATTTCTGGAAAACGATTGCCGACAACTTGCCGTGGATCTGTGTACGAGACGGCAATGGAGTCTACTCCACCTACGCCGCTTCCTACAACGTGCAAAACCTCCCATGCCTCTTTCTCGTCAACCGCGACAACGAGTTGAGCGCACGTGGCGAAACCGTCAAAGACCTGGAAGAAGAAGTGAAGAAGCTGCTGTGAACGAATAAGTTAAAAGGAGTGATAGAGCGTTAAATGCCCGAAGATCCACCGTACATTCTTCTTAAAGAATCGGATCTTTTAGTTTAAATATGTTACAAAGCACCATTTTTTGCTTGACACGCATTGATTAAACACCTATCTTTGCGCCCAATATCAAGAAAGAGGGTTCCAGCATGCCTATCATGTTGGAATTCTTTT
>CALUOU010000070.1 GCA_944322335.1 uncultured Bacteroides sp. | reverse complement strand
GAAGGAATAGAGGAAGGACGCGCGGAAGGACGTGCGGAAGGAATAGAGGAAGGACGTGCGGAAGGACGTGCGGAAGGACGTGCGGAAGGACGTGCGGAAGGACGTGCGGAAGGACGTGCGGAAGGAATAGAGGAAGGACGTGCGGAAGGACGTGCGGAAGGCGAAGCGCAGGAACGCCTGAAAAACGCCTGCGGCATGAAGGCCGCTGGCATCGCTCCCGACGTGATCGCTCAAATCACCGGCCTCACCCCTGAAGCCATCGAACGACTGTAAGCCGTTTCGGGATCAGACGGAAAAATACGGTTGCGAAGCATTATTGGTTACCTTGCAACCGACTTTTCGGACTGCCCCCGTTTCACCCATCATCCTCCCAAGAGAGAATCCCCCCTAAAAAACGGAGGCGCAGACCTTCCGGCACAAAGATGCCGCAAGATCCGCGCCTTTTCTCTTCCGCAAGACAAGACCGGTCGTCTCAAACGCCTGGAGCGGAGGCCGACCTTACTCCCTGCGCCCCAAGAAGATCATCACATAATAGACCAGCGTAGCCAACGAGCCTAAGGCAGCCACCACATAGGTGTAGGCGGCGGAACGGAGAGCGTCCTCGGCCGCACTGTGGTTATAGGAATTGGTGATGCCCGACCGGTTCAGCCACACCAGCGCACGCTTGCTGGCATTGATCTCCACCGGCAAGGTGACAAAGCTGAAAAGGGTGGTGGTGGCAAACAGGATGATGCCCGCCAGCAGGAGCTGCGGAAAAACGTTGAACAGCAGGATGCCCGCCAGCAGGAGCCACGTCATCCACTGCGAGGCGAACGTCACGACAGGCACCAGCCGGCTGCGCAGAGTCAACGGAGCATAGGCTTGCGCATGCTGGACGGCATGTCCGCATTCGTGAGCCGCAACAGCCGCCGCCATCACGCTGGTGCTGTTATATACGCCTTCGCTCAGATTCACCGTCTTGTTGGCCGGATTGTAGTGATCGGTCAGGTGGCCGGGAGTATGGGTGACCGTCACGTCATAAATTCCATTGTCGTGCAACATCTTCAAGGCGATGTCGCGCCCTGTCATTCCGTTGCTGAGACCCACCTTGGAGTACTTCTTGAACTTCCGTTGCAGGTTCATCTGCACCAGCCAGCTGACGATGGCCACTCCAATAAAAATAATCCATTGCATTCCAATTACCATAACTTATCTTTCTTTTTTTATTAAATAAAACAATATCGTTTCCTCAAATCAAACAAATAGTTTGCCAAAAATAAGACGAAACGCCGAACAACAAGCATATTTGCCTGATCTTTTAGGAAGAATTAGCTAAAAATCAAAAAAACAACCCCTTCCCCGCCCGACAAGCAAGCAGAGAAGGGGTTGTCAATTTCCTTTTTTTATCAGGCTTCCTCTGTATATCGTTCGATGGTCTGCTCGCGGTCAGGACCTACGGAGACAATCTTGACCGGCACACCCAGCTGCTCTTCGAGGAAAGAAAGATAGGCGTTGAACTCTTCGGGGAACTCATCTTCGCTTGTCATCTTGGTCATGTCCGTCTTCCAGCCCGGCAGCTCTACATAAACGGGCTCCACGCCTTCGCTGATGTCGAAGGGGAAATAGTCGATCTCCTCCCCGTTCACCTTGTAGGCCACACAGGCCTTGATGGTCTCAAACGAGTCGAGCACGTCGCTCTTCATCATGATCAGCTTGGTGACACCGTCTATCATGACAGCATACTTCAACGCCACCAGGTCGATCCAGCCGCAACGGCGCTTGCGCCCGGTCACCGAGCCGAACTCATGTCCCAGCGTGCAGATCTTGTCTCCGGTCTCGTCAAACAGCTCTGTGGGGAAAGGTCCCGCTCCCACACGGGTGCAATATGCCTTGAAGATGCCATAGACTTCCCCTATCTTGTTGGGAGCAATGCCCAGACCTGTACACGCCCCCGCACAAACCGTATTGGAAGAAGTGACGAAAGGATAGGATCCGAAATCAATGTCGAGCATGGTTCCTTGCGCTCCCTCACACAACACCGACTTGCCTTCGCCCAGCAGGCGGTTGATCTCGTGCTCGCTGTCCACCAGGTGGAACTGCTTCAGATACTCAATGCCTTCCAGCCATGCCTTTTCCAGTCCGGCCAGGTCATACGGATAGTTCAGGCTTCGCAAGATCTGCTCATGGCGGGCTTTGGCAGCCGCGTATTTCCGTTCGAAATCGTGCAGCAGATCGCCCACCCGCAAACCGTTCCGGCTCACCTTGTCCGTATAAGTAGGTCCGATGCCTTTTCCTGTAGTCCCTACCTTGGCGTCTCCCTTGGCGGCCTCGTAAGCAGCGTCCAGCAGCCGGTGGGTGGGCAAGATGAGGTGTGCCTTCTTGGAAATGTGCAAGCGGGCTTTCAGGTCATGCCCCGAAGCTTCCAGCGCCTCAGCCTCAGCCTTGAACAGCGCAGGATCAAGCACTACTCCATTTCCGATGATGTTCACCTTCTCGCCCTGGAAGATGCCCGACGGGACAGAACGCAACACGTACTTCTGTCCTTCAAACTCCAAGGTGTGTCCGGCATTCGGTCCGCCTTGGAAACGTGCGACCACGTCATAGTGGGGAGTTAATACGTCAACGACTTTGCCTTTGCCTTCGTCGCCCCATTGCAATCCTAATAGAATGTCTACTTTCATTTTTCTTTTTTATGAAGATTACTTTTATTTTTCTTTTTGTTGGCGCGTTCGCATTTACTGCACAGCCCGTACATGTATAAGGAATAATGTGACAGGTTGAAACGGCTCAACTTCGTATTTTCAATGGCATGCTGCAACTCCTCGTTCTGAAACTCGACCACCTTGCCACACTGCATGCAGATCTGATGGTGGTGCGTGTCCCGGTTGTAGCACTTCTCGTATTGCGAGGAGTTGCCAAACTGATGCTTGATGACCAGCCGTGCGTTTATCAGCAGAATGATCGTATTGTAAAGCGTGGCCCGGCTGACGCGGAAGTTCTCCTGATCGGCCATCAGGGAGTAGAGTGTGTCTATGTCAAAATGCCCTTCAATGGAATAGATCGTATCCAATATGGCATAGCGTTCGGGGGTCTTGCGATGCCCGTTCGCGTTCAAATATTCAGTGAATATCTGCCTTACCGTATCTTTCACATGCTGGCTTTCCATTTTCGACGCTCTTTTTCTTTTGATTACAGTCAACAAAGTTAAGCCATTTTTGCGTAACACACACGAGAAAGGCAAGAAAAATCAATTTCTTGCCTTAAAAATCGTTGTAACAAAGCATAAAAGAAGCTTCAAACGCCGGCCGTCTCCGCTTTCACCCACTCATACAGCAGCTGTTCCGCCTCGGAAGCGGACGCCTCCATGCCTTCCACCCTGCGGCAGACGGCAAAGGCATGCCCATCGCTGTGGCTCATAAACCGGCGCAGGGCGGCGGCCACCGCATTGCGCACATGGTATGACCCGGAAAGGAAAGCGCAAACGGCCTGATCAAGGAATTCGTTTTCCACGCGCTCCTCCATGTCTCCCTTCTTCAGCAGCAAACGGGCAATCGTCAGAAAGCCGCACACCTGCACGTATTCCCGCTCATCAGCAATCCACTGGAAGGATTTGGAAGGCGCATAAGGCAGGTGTTGGAACAGGTTCATGCTGGTCTGTTCGGCAATCTCAACGTTACGGATGTCTTCCACCCAAATATCAGCTATCTCCGGACAGAAAGTCTCCACCGGCTGCAGCAGGCCTGCCAGTATCTTGCACTCACGGATGTCTTCCTTCCACAGGGCCTGAGCCAGACCGTGGCTCTTCTCATAGCGGGCCGCGATTTCCTTGATGCGCGGCAGCTCCACTCCGAAGTTCAGTTTGTAGACCAGCCCCTTCTCACGCATGCTTTGCGACACAGCCCCGTTCATCGACAGACGGAGCTGTGTCTTGATGTCTTTCAGTTGTTGGCGCAAATCCTCCATAGGTCAGTTTCTGTCTGGCAAAGTCGAATAGTCCTTGGCGTAACGCAACATCTGCTCGGCATAGCCTTCCTCATAAGAGACTTTCACATCGGTGATGCGACCCTCGCTGTCGGTCACCGCCTCATACTTAGGATTGACAAAGCCTTTGTAGGGAGCCAGATTGAGCTTCTTGTAACGCTCCAGCACCTCGGCATGCAAAGCGGGATCCACCTTGACCGCATAGTTCTCCACCAGATCGCGGGCAGCGGCAAAGTCGCCGGTGGACTTGACACGCTGTATCTCCGCCAGAAGGTCTCCAAACAAAGCGCGGAGTTTCCCATAATCGTTGATCACGACGTAAGTCTTGCCTTCCTTCTTCACCAGTTCCACCACTTTGTCTGCCGCACCTTTCTCATACACCCAGCGGGCAATGAGCTGACGGTTGCGCATGTGCGCCTCTTCGATGCTGTTACCCGGCTCGATGCGCACCAGCTGAGTCATCAGGCCGTTCATCAGATAAGTGTAATACTGTGCCTTATAGGCTTCCATATCCGGCAAAAGCCCCAACTCCACCAGTTTAGGATCGGCCACATAATAAAGTCCGAAGAGGTCAGCGCGCGCCTCTTCTATCGTAGATCCATATGCCTTCAGCGCGTCCGGATCCACGCCGGGCAGAAGCTTTCCTGATCCATGCCCCAAACATTCGTGCAAGTCGGTGTGGAGGTTGTCTGTCAGATCAGCATATCGGTCAATCCGTTTCAGCTCCACATCGCTGTAGACAAACTCTTCATTGAATCCGTTGCCATGGGCAGCCTTGTTATAAGCGTCGGTAATGTTGCCGATAGTTACGGACTTGGATCCGTATGTGCTGCGGATCCAGTTGGCGTTCGGCAAATTGATGCCAATGGCTGTGGAAGGATAAAGGTCTCCTCCCAAAATGGCAGCAGTAATCACCTTGGCAGACACGCCTTTCACCTGCTCTTTCTTGAAACGTTTGTCCACCGGAGAATGGTCTTCAAACCACTGGGCGTTGCCGCTGATGACTTCGGTGCGGTGTGTGGCTTCCAAATCCTTGAAATTCACCAATGCTTCCCAACTGGCTTTCAGCCCTAAGGGATCACCGTAGGTTTCGGTAAAGCCGTTGACAAAATCCACCCGCGAATTGAGATCTTTCACCCACAAAATGGCATACTCATCGAAGGTCTTCAAATCGCCAGTCTCGTAAAATGCGATCAGTTTGCCTATGACAGCCTTCTGTTCGGGAGTTTCGGCCACCTGCTCAGCTTTTTTCAGCCAGTATATGATCTTCTCGATGGCAGAGCCGTATAACCCGCCGGCCTTCCATACCTTTTCCTCTATTTTCCCATTCTCTTTCACCAGGCGACTGTTCAGCCCATAGGAAACGGGAGTCTCGTCTTTCGGATCCTTCATCGCTCCATAAAAGGCTTCCGCCTCTTCCTGAGTCACGCCGTCGTAGTAATTGCAGGCCGACGTCAGAATCAGGTCTTGGCCATCGGCCTGATTCACCCGCTTGGGCATCACTTTGGGATCGAATATGACAGGAAAGATCTCGTCACACAATTGGTCTATGGTCTCTCCTTCCGCCAAAGGCAGGGCAGAGGCATCGATGCTCTGCAGGGCCTGCCTGAAAAACTCCTGGCTGAATCCCGGCACAAATTTCTCACTGCCGTAATGATGGTGAATTCCATTAGAAAACCATACCCGTTTGAGATAGACTTCCAGCGCCTGAAAGTCAGCATTGTCGCGGTCGCCTTTGTAGCCTGTGTACACAGCTTCCAGCGCACGGCGAATCACCAAGTTATATTTCCCGTTTTGGTCGAACAGAATGTCCCTCCCCTGCAAGGCCGCCTCTGTCAGGTAATAGATCAGCTCCTTCTGCTGAAGAGACAGCTCTTCAAAGCCCGGAACGCGGTAACGCAAAATCTGTAAATCTGCAAATTGTTCCACTGTATAATCAAATTTATCGGTTTCTTTCGTAGCCTGAGTGGCAGAGCCGCCACATGCCGTCAGCATAGTCAAGGCAGCTGCCGCAACGATGATTTGTTTTTTCATAAGAATTGCTTTTTTAGTTGATAAGAGAACAAGGAAGCCTCCTTGTCAATCCATAAAAAAGAAGAGAGAGAATGCAACGACACTCTCACGCCTCAGTCCTTGGCATTCAGCCAATCACCTGGACGCTTCGAGCCTCGACGCACCCTCTCCCTCGACTCATGCTTCTATAAGTTCATTTTTTGTTCTTCTCAGCGTATCTTTTCCGATAACCGTTGGGAGTCTCACCCATGTTCTTATAGAAAGCCGCATAGAACGACTGGCGGTTTGCAAATCCGACCATTGTGCTGATTTCTTCCACATTCTTGTCCGCATAGCGTTTATCACGCAGCAAATGTAAAGCATCTTTAATGCGGTACTCGTTCAACAGACAAGAATAGTTCATGCCAAAACGCGAGTTGACCACCGCCGACAAATAGCGTGTATTCGTCTGCAGTTCCTTCGCCAAGTCCTTAGCCGAATAATCGGGATCTCTGTACTTCTTCTGCACAACAATGATGTTGAGTATCTTGTCGTACAACTCATCTGCCAATTCCGGACGTATCAACGAACGATAGGCAGCATCTTTTTCCTTTTTCTCACGCAGGTTGTAAGGACGCTTCTTTACGGTCTCTTCCTGGGGTTTGTTCTCTAAATCACTCATTAAAATTAACTGGTTAGGGTTTGTTTTTAATAGGGAATTTCATACCGTATTCCCTTTGACTTTACAAAAGTCTGACATTTTTTTGTAATACGCAACTTTTTCAAAAGTTATTTTTCATGCATAAACAGGCAAAATGCGGGATTAAACGGTTATATGGCAGTTTAATAAGAAAGTTTAACGTTTTAAGCCCTTTTCAAGGAGGTTGATTTTGGCAATTATTCTGCTCTTTTGCCATTTTGTGACATGTCTCACTCTTTTCTTCACGCAAGAGGCTTATGGGAAAAGGAAAAGACTTTCCGACCGCTATTTAAAAAAAAGGCACCGCCTCCAAACAGGTCTTTTGTCTATGAAAAAACGAAGCGTTCCCTCTTCCGCCTCTTTCCGGCAACGCATCTGTCCGCTCCTACTTGCATGACCGCAACAATTCATGCAAATCGGCTTGTGGGATTCCCCTTGCGATCGCCTGCTCAAAGTCCCGCTTCGCCAAGGTCTTCTTCTCTTGCGAAAGATAGATCTGTCCGCGTATCAGATAGGCTTCAGGCTGAGCGGGGTCAAGGCGAATGGCTTCTTCCAGATCAACCAGTGCCAGCTCCGGATGCTGTAAGTCCTTTTCAATTCCCGCACGTGCGACATACAACATGGCCCGTGTGGCTTCGTCTACGTCCTCGTCCTTAGCGCACTCGGCAATCAGGGTGTTGACCACTAAAAGCGCCTCGTCAGGCTTTCCCATCTTTTGCTGCAAGGTCGCCAGCCCCAAACGCCCATTGAAATCCGACGGATCGGCTTTTAACAGATGCTTGTAGTCTGCTTCCGACGCTTTGTAGTCATGCATCTGCATGTAGATGTAAGCACGCATGAGGAGGGCTTCCTTATTGTCTTTATCCAAGTCCAGCACCATCGAATAATCCACGCGGGCTGCGTCCAGCTTCCCCATCTCCAGATACAGAGTGGCTCTGTTGAGCAGGATCGGCACGGCACGGGGGGCAAAGTTCAGGGCGAAAGTGTATGACTCTTCCGCCAAATCATACTTTTTCAGCCGACGCTGAATGGTGCCCAAATTGGAGAACAACAAGACATTGTGGGGATTGGCTGGCTCTAACTGCAAGGCTTCCTGTATATAACGCTCAGCCTGCCGCAGACTGTCTTGCTCGGTTGCCGCAATGGCGCGCTCTGTCAGCTCCTGATAGGTTTGCCCCAATGCCGATGCACTGCACGTCAGGCACAGGCCCCCTATAATCATCCATTTTCTTCTCATATCGCAAAAGTTATCGATCGTTATTGTCTATTTCCAATAAATCAGCTTTGCCTCTAAATGACAATAAGCCGACAAACGCGGAAACCGCGCAAAGATAGGAGAAGCAAATCAGATTCATGGCCAACCGTCAGGCGTATTAACAAGCTTTAACCACAATAAGATTCAAAAAAACACAGAGTCACAAACTTGCCCACAGCATAAGCATGCCAAACATGCAAAATGCTCTGAGTTTCTTTGTGACCCTGTGTGCTCAAGCGAATCCGGCCTGCCGGAAAATCAGTACGCGCTTTTTATATACTCCACAATCCAAGCACCCACTTCCTTCGTCCCATACTGCGGACCGCCTTCTGCCTGTATCTCAGGTGTGCGGACATTGGCATCCAAAGACGCATCCACAGCTTTCCGGATCAGGTTTCCTTCTTCCTTCAAATCGAAATGTTCAAACAGCATGGCTACCGACAGGATCTGTGCCAACGGATTGGCTATATTCAGTCCCTTCGCCTGCGGCCATGATCCATGAATCGGTTCAAACACAGGAGTGCTTGTGCCTGTGGAAGCGGACGGCAACAGCCCCATGGAACCGCTGATGCAGGATCCTTCATCCGTCAGAATGTCTCCAAAAGTATTTTCAGTCACCATCACATCAAAGAACTTAGGCTCTTGGATCATGCGCATGGCGGCATTGTCCACATACATGTAATCGGTCTTCACTTCCGGGTATTGTGGAGCCATTTCCTGAGCGATCTGCCTCCACAAACGCGAAGAGGCTAACACATTGGCCTTATCAACTACAGTAAGGTGTTTACGCCGCTTCATGGCATATTCAAAAGCCACCTTCAGGATGCGCTCCACTTCCGGACGGGTATACATATTGGTGTCGTAGGCTTTGTCATCGTCCTGGTATTTTTCACCGAAATACATTCCCCCTGTCAACTCACGGATGCAGATGAAATCGGCTCCGTCCACCAGCTCCGCACGCAAGGGCGACTTGTGAAGCAGGCATTTGAACGTCTGTACCGGCCGGATATTCGCAAACAGCCCCAGCTGCTTCCGCATAGCCAGCAAGCCTTGTTCCGGACGGACTTTGGCGGTGGGATCGTTGTCAAAGCGAGGATCGCCTACTGCTGAAAACAACACAGCGTCAGCCCGCTTGCAAACCTCAAAAGTGGCTTCGGGAAAAGGATCCCCCACCTTGTCTATGGCATCCGCGCCACAAATGGCATATTCATAACTTACGTTGTGCCCGAATTTCTCACACACGGCACTCATGACATCCACCCCGACGGCTGAGATCTCAGGCCCTATGCCGTCGCCTGGTAATACTGCTATCTTTAAATCCATTGTTATTGTTAGGTTTTTAATTATATTTATTTTATACTACACTGTGATTCATAGAGAGTTAGAAAGCTATTATCATCAGCCGATCTTGTCCGTCCGCTTATTATATATACAGCCCAAAAATAAATTGCGGACAATGATCAGCTTGCAGGAAGCCCAACCGACCGCCTAAACGGACTGCCGACGAGTGTTTCACTATATATATAATAAGGTGTAATCAATCATGCGAGGACTTTTCCTCTTGGCTACAGCTCTCCATGTCGTATTCACTCTCAATGATGTTCAGCATCTTGACGGTAGCTTTGATGGCCGCTTCAGTCTGGTCGGCATCCAGTCCTCGTGTCCGAAACACCCGGTTGCCAAAACTCCACGTGATGACAGTCTGCACAAAGGCATCCGTCCGTCCGCCAGGCGGAATGCTGACCGCATAATTGGTCAGCATGGGGAATTTGCGCCCCAACGTGGTTTTGTACACCTTGCGCAACGCTCTCACAAAAGCATCATACTGGCCGTCTCCGCTTGAGCTTTCTTCATACTCCTTGCCGTTGATCTCTATCTTCAAGGTAGCCATCGGTTTCAGTCCGTATGCCAGATTCAAGATATAGCTCTTCAGCCGCACACGCTCGCTCATGACATTGTGTTTCAACACATCAGAAACGATATAGGGCAAGTCCTCCTGAGTGACCAGTTCTTTCTTGTCGCCCAGCTCAATGATCCGCTCTGTTACTTTACGCATGGACTCTTCATCCAGTTCCAAGCCCAGATCTTCCAGGTTCTTGCGGATATTGGCTTTACCGCTATTCTTGCCCAAAGCGTATTCACGCTTACGCCCAAACCGTTCGGGCAGAAGGTCGTTACAGTACAGATTGCGTTTGTTATCTCCATCGGCATGCACGCCCGCCACTTGAGTGAACACATTTTCCCCGACAATCGGCTTATTGGCAGGGATGGCTATGCCAGAATAGGACTCTACCACACGGCTCACTTCGTTCAGACGGCTTTCGTCTATATGGGTGATGGCTTGGAAATGATCTTTCAAGATGGCCTGCACACTGGCCAAAGGCGCATTTCCGGCCCGCTCGCCCAGCCCGTTAATGGTGGTATGAAGTCCCTTGCAGCCGCTCAACACTGCCGCCAGCACATTGCTCACAGCCAAATCATAATCATTGTGGGCGTGGAAATCGAAATGCACGTTGGGATAACGCTTGATCATTTTGCGCATATACTCGATAACTTGCAAAGGATTCAGAATCCCCAATGTGTCCGGCAGCATGTAACGGCGGATATTGGTCTGCAACAGACCGTCTATCAGACGAAAGACATATTCCGGATTGTCCTTCATCCCATTGCTCCAGTCTTCCAGATAGACATTCACCTCCATATCCTGCTCGTTGGCATAATCCGCCACAGAAAGGATATCCCTCAAATGTTCCTCAGGGGTTTTCTTCAATTGATAAGTGCAATGTTTCAGCGAGCCTTTGCAAAGCAAGTTGATCACACGGCATCCCGTGGCATGAACCCAGTCGACAGAAGTGTGCCCATCGACAAAGCCCAACACTTCCACCTTGGGAAGCAGGTTGCGGCGGGCGGCCCAGTCACAAATCATGCGGACCGCATCAAATTCCCCTTCTGAGACCCGCGCAGAAGCCACTTCCACCCGATCGACCTTCAAATCTTCCAGCAACAGACGGGTGATCATCAGCTTCTCGTGAGGCACAAAAGACACTCCGCTGGTCTGTTCGCCATCGCGGAGCGTAGTATCCATTATTTCAATATAAGGATGGTTATGCCTCATGCTCCTTCTCCCAAGCTTCAATCTTATCTTTGTTTTCCAACAAGAAGTCAATGTCATCCAGCCCATTCATCAGACAATGCTTCTTATAGGCATTAATCTCAAAATGTTCCGTCTTTCCGGTTCCCTTGTTGGTAATGGTCTGTGCCGGCAAATCCACTTCCACTTCCGTCTTAGGATCTGCAAAAATAGAGTCAAACAGCTCTTTCAGGAAAGGCTCGCTGACCACAACCGGCAAAACGAAGTTGTTCAGCTCATTATTCTTATGAATATCTGCAAAAAAGCTGCTCACCACCACCCGGAAGCCGTAGTCAGCAATGGCCCAAGCGGCATGCTCACGGCTGGAGCCGGAGCCGAAGTTCTTGCCTGCCACCAGTATTTGTCCGCCATACGTCGGGTCGTTCAGCACAAACGAAGGTATTTTGTTCCCCTGCTTGTCATATCGCCAGTCTCTGAACAGATTCTCTCCAAATCCTTCCTTTGTTGTGGCTTTCAGGAAACGTGCCGGAATGATCTGATCCGTATCGACATTTTCCAAAGGGAGGGGCACACAAGTGCTTGTGATGATATTGAATTTTTGTTTCATTTCTCTTCTACCTTTAAAATGTTAATTGTATGTATGTCTGTCTTTCCATCCATAGGCCGTCCGTCACATGACAGAGACACCCCCTGGAAGAATCATCCCATCAGTTCTCTCGGATCGGCAATGACTCCTGTCACAGCAGCTGCAGCAGCCACCAGAGGACTGGCCAGCAGCGTGCGTGAGCCAGGACCTTGACGGCCTTCAAAATTGCGGTTGCTGGTAGACACCGCATATTTCCCGGCAGGAACCTTGTCATCATTCATCGCCAAACAAGCAGAACAGCCCGGCTGGCGGATCTCAAAGCCGGCTTCAGCCAATATCTTGTCCAGCCCTTCCTCACGGATTTGCGCATCGACCATCCACGAGCCTGGGACCAGCCATGCGACAATGCCTTCAGCCTTCTTCCGCCCCTTGACAATCGAGGCAAAAGCGCGGAAATCTTCGATGCGCCCGTTGGTGCATGCCCCTAAGAAAACATAGTCCACCTTCTTGCCCAGCAAGGTCTCGCCCGGCTTGAATCCCATATAGTCCAAAGACTTCCTGAAAGAGATTTGAGCGGCCTCGTCCATGCCGTCCATCGTCGGAATGGATCGGGTTATACCCATACCCATGCCCGGATTGGTTCCGTAAGTGATCATCGGCTCAATGTCTGCCGCGTCATAACGCACTTCCTTGTCGAACACAGCATCGTCCTCGCTTTTCAACGTTCTCCAATAGGCCAAGGCTTTGTCCCAAGCCTCTCCCTTAGGAGCGTACTCCCGACCTTTGATATAGGCAAAAGTCACTTCGTCCGGCGCCACCATGCCGCCCCTTGCTCCCATCTCAATGCTCAGGTTGCAAAGCGTCAGACGGCCTTCCATGCTCATGTTCCGCACCGCCTCACCCGCATACTCCACAAAATAGCCTGTCGCCCCGCCGGTCGTCATGCGCGACATCATGTACAAGGCCACATCCTTGGCTGTCACGCCCTTGCCCAACTTGCCGCCGATCGTGATCCGCATGGTCTTGGGACGCGTCTGCAGAATGCATTGTGAAGCCAACACCATTTCCACCTCGCTTGTGCCGATGCCAAAGGCCACTGCCCCCAACGCTCCGTGCGTGGAGGTGTGGGAGTCTCCACAGACAATGGTCATTCCAGGCAGAGTCAGCCCACGCTCCGGACCCACCACGTGAATGATGCCGTTCTTGGGATTCATCATACCGAAATAGGACAGCCCAAAATCGGCCGCATTCTTGGCCAGCGCATCGACCTGCGTCCGTGAAACCGGATCCTCGATCGGCTTATCCTGGTCGTGAGTGGGCGTGTTATGGTCTGGCATACAGAAAATGTTTCCCGGCCGGAAACACTTGATCCCCCTTGCGCGCAAGCCGGCAAAGGCCTGCGGACTGGTCACCTCATGGCAATACAGTCTGTCTATATAAAGCTGAGTAGGTCCGTCCTCTACTTTCTGGACGACATGAGCATCCCATATTTTATCAAATAATGTATTCATAAATATTCCTTTATATTTTGAACTTGTTGATACAATCTATATAAGCTTCTACAGAAGCGGCAATGATATCGGTATTGGCGCCGAATCCGTAATAAATATGATTGTCATATTCCACTTGCATGTGCACTTTTCCCATATCATCGCTTCCCTTACTTATGGCCTGAATGGTAAATTCCTTCAGTGTCATGTTGCGGACAATGATTTTCTTCAGAGCTTTGATCGCCGCATCTACCGGCCCATTGCCGCTGGCTGCCGCCTCAAACTTTTCCCCTGCAATGTTCAGGCCAATACTTGCTACCGACCGGACACCTACGCCACTGGTCACTTGCAGGTATTCCAGCTTTATCCGGTGATTCTGCGAACGGTCTGCGCCGGCCAGCACCAGCACATCGTCGTCATTAATGTCCTTTTTCTTATCGGCCAACTTCAGGAAATCCTCGTAAACCTTATCCAGCTTCTCGCGGTCCAGCCTCACGCCCAACACTTCCAAACGGTTTTTCAAGGCAGCCCGTCCGCTTCTGGCTGTCAATACAATGGAACTGTCGTCGATGCCTACATCGTGCGGATCGATAATCTCGTAGGTCTGCACATTCTTCAACACACCGTCCTGATGGATGCCCGATGAATGCGCAAAGGCGTTGCGTCCCACAATGGCCTTATTAGGCTGTACGGGCATGTTCATCAGACTGGAGACCATGCGGCTGGTGGGATATATCTTCTGCGTGTTGATGTTGGTCTCAATGTCAATGTCCTTATGGCATTTGATGATCATGGCGACCTCCTCCAAAGATGTATTGCCGGCACGCTCGCCTATTCCGTTAACGGTCACTTCCACTTGGCGGGCGCCGTTCATGATGCCAGCCATCGTATTGGCTGTAGCCATGCCCAAATCGTTGTGACAATGCGTGGAGACAATCACGTTGTGGATGCCTTCCACATGCTCCATCAGATATTTGATTTTCTCACCGTATTCCGACGGCAGACAGTATCCCGTTGTATCAGGTATGTTCACCACTGTTGCGCCCGCCTTGATGACAGCCTCGATCACACGGGCCAGATATTCGTTCTCAGTCCGTCCCGCGTCTTCGGCATAAAATTCGACATCGTCCACATACCGGCGGGCATACTTCACAGCTGCCACCGCCCGTTCCAAGATCTCTTCGCGATTAGACTTGAATTTATACTTGATATGGGAATCAGAAGTGCCGATACCCGTATGGATGCGTTTGTGCTTTGCATATTTCAATGCGTCTGCCGCAACGTCAATGTCCTTTGGCACCGCACGAGTCAACGCGCAAATAACAGGCCATGTCACAGCCTTGGATATTTCAATAACTGAATTAAAATCGCCCGGACTTGAAATGGGGAAACCGGCTTCAATGACATCCACGCCCAACAATTCCAGCTGTTTGGCAACCTGGATTTTCTCCACTGTGTTCAACTGGCATCCAGGCACTTGCTCTCCGTCACGCAGTGTGGTGTCGAAAATAAATAATTTGTCACTCATTGTTTACCTGTATTTTATTTATTCCAATAAAAAAGCCTTTCACACCGGGAAAGTGAGAAAGGCTCATATATCTTTATCCATGCTACTTATATACATATTTACGCACAATACTCACTTCCACTAACCCGTTTTAGTAGAATGATCATACCACACAGCAGAATATATATAAAATAAATGAAGTCCATAATCCTTTTTTATTTATGACGGCGCAAAGGTATGGATAATTTCGCATCAAACAAACAAAACCATTACTTTTTTCATCAAAAAACTATCATTTTCTAAAATATATCCGCTCTTTATTGAGAGTTAGTAACAAAACAACGGATAAACCCACATTCTTGTAACAAAAGCAAGCACAATAATGCCCCGATAAGGCAACTTCCCCCTTTTCCCGCGCGCGCAAAAAAAGTCCCCCCGTCTCCTTCACCCGGAGACGGGGGGACTGTCTGAAAAAAGACG
>CALUOU010000069.1 GCA_944322335.1 uncultured Bacteroides sp. | reverse complement strand
GCTGTCTTTGCCCGTTGAGCGGAATTTTCGCACGTGTGGACAGGGGCTGTCCGTCCTCCTTCCCCTTGATTGCCGGCAGGGCGATCGCACCCGAGTGTCAGCCGTATCCTCAGGTCCTTGGCAAGTCCGGATACAAATGACAATCTGACACTTTGCATCCCTTCCCCTCTCAGAATCGCTTGTTTCCGTCCGGAAGGCCGGACCGCTTCAAAAAACGGAATGAAAATCCATAGTCTGTTGTCTTATAGGAAGATAGCGAAATGTATACATTCCAAATAGCGTTCCAGACCGCTTTTTTTTCAAAAGAAAGGCCGGAAAAACGTCCGTCGCTTCCGCCGTGCGCGCAATCCGTTTCCGCCACACGCACACTTTGGATCCGCCGCACGCACAATCCAGACCCGCTGCACGCATGGGATGCCCCCTTTTTCACGCGTCGTTTGCCTTCCGATGACGCGTCAGACTACCCCGAAATACGGTTTGTTCCGCATTTTTATACGGACTTGATGCAATCCGCGTCTCTATTTGGAGGGTTTTGAATACATGGGTTGTAAGCGGATCCGCCGTATCTGCGTCTTTTTGTCGGAAAAGTGCGGATCCTTCTGACAAAGCGTCCGGGCGGACAAGGCTGTTGCCGCATGTGCGGCCATGCTTCCCGCTTGCGGGAAAAGACGGTTCGCAAGAGCGTCCTCTTAGGATCTGGGACAGAGTCTTTCATTTTTGCAAGCCACCCCTTTCAAAATGAAAAGGTCGGGAAGGGGATGGAAACAGGTGCGCCTGCTTCAAATCTTTGCGTTTCAACGGGTTGGCTCTTTCCCTTCTGTTTTGGCACACGATTCGCGGGAAGGGAAGTGAACTGAAAACAACAGTGCATTGCATCACATGGAAGAATTCATCTCTGACAATTCATACCTGAACCGTACAGGGAAACGCGACAGCAGCCTTATCAACCGGAAAATGATTTTCCGTGTCCTTGGTGTCTTGCTGTTGGTGGAAATGATCTTGTTTCTGATATGTGCGGCCGTCTCGTGGGGATATGGCGAGGAAGAGACCCTGACCTTCCTGCTGACGGCAGGCATCAACATGGGCGTTGGCGGCGCCTTGCTGGGAATGAGCCATGGGGCGGAGCGCAAGCTGAACCGGCGGGACGGCTATATCATCGCCACCTTGGCCTGGCTGCTGTTCAGCTTCTTCGGGATGTTGCCTTTCTATTTCAGCGGAAGCGTGGACAGCGTTGCCAACGCTTTCTTTGAGACCATGTCCGGATTTACCACCACCGGCGCCACCATCATGGACAACATCGACTCGCAGCCTCACGGCATCCTGTTCTGGCGCAGCCTGACCAACTGGATAGGGGGGCTTGGCATCGTGTTTTTCATCATCGCTGTCCTGCCCATCTTCAGCGAGGGGAACGTCCAGCTGTTTTCGGCGGAGTCCATCGGCGTGACCCACAATAAGATCCATCCCAAGGTGAGCATCATGGCCAAGCAGCTGTGGCTGGTTTACCTCATCCTGACCGTCAGCGAGACTTTGCTGCTATGCCTGGGCGGCATGGATCTGTTTGACGCCGTCTGCCACGCCTTCTCCACCACGGCCACCGGCGGCTATTCCACCAAGCAAGACAGCGTGGCCTATTGGGATTCTCCGTTCATCGAATATGTGGTGGCCATATTCATGATCCTTTCGGCTGTGAACTTTTCGCTCTATTTCCTTTGCCTGAGAGGGAAGGGGAGAAAAATGTTTCAGGACGAAGAGACCCGATGGTTCCTCTGTTCCATCCTTATCCTGACCCTGCTCATTGCCGTAGGGCTGTATGTCGGGAAAAACTACGGGGCAGAGGAAGCCTTCCGCAAAGCCCTGTTCCAGGTGGCCACGCTCCATACCTCCACCGGCTTTGCCACTGACGACTACAACCTTTGGCCCGCTTACACCTGGGTGCTGCTGATTTTCGCCATGGGTTCCGGCGGATGCACAGGCTCCACCAGCGGCGGCATCAAGAGCATGCGTTTCCTGATCCTGGTGAAAGGCGTGCGCAACCATTTCCGCCGCATCCTCCACCCGAACGCCGTGCTGCCCATCCGTGTGAACAGGCAAGCCGTCTCTCCGGACACGGTGACCACGGTGTTCATCTTCATCGGCCTGTACATCTTTTTCATCTTCGTGGGCTGGACGCTGCTCATGCTGATGGGCGTAGGTTTTGTGGAGTCGTTCAGCACCGTCGTGTCCAGCATCAGCAATGCCGGCCCGGCACTGGGCGCTTTCGGTCCCGCTTTCTCGTGGAACGCCCTGCCCGACGCCGCCAAGTGGGTGCTCTCTTTCCTGATGCTGCTTGGCCGTCTGGAGATCTTTTGCGTGGCGCTGCTGTTCTATCCTGAGTTTTGGAAGAAGAGATAGGCTCGCAAACCAATGATGTCCCTTTTTATTATATTATTATATAGTGGTGAATGCAGAATTGATTCGCAAACCATTTTTGTTTGACTATAAAATCATTGTCAACCGGCCTCTTTTACGGTAATATTCATTATCTTTGCACATTAAGAAAATAAAACTGATTCAATGAAAGAAGCGTTAGATACTGAAAAACTGATAAATTGTGCGCGAGAGTTCTGTTCTTGCCAAAGTAAAGTATACCGTTCTGAGCTATTTGGCATTACTGATGGGAAAGCTGTTGGCACTTTTGTTGAGCATCTGTTCAAAGACTTTTTGGCACAGCAATATGATTTGACAATAGGGAACTCTGCCAATGGCTTGGATTTGCCATCTGTCAATGCAGATATAAAGGTCACATCAATCAAGCAGCCCCAATCGAGTTGCCATATAAGGATAGCAAGCAAAAGATTTATGGATCAGGATACAATCTTATCGTATTTGTCTACCAAAAAGAAGATGATGAAATTAGCAAGAGAGGAATGATAGACTTTCTTTCTTGCACATATATCGACTCCAGCCGCACTGCGGATTATCAGACAACAATAGGCTTGCGCAACATTATAGACAATAAGGGCAATGCGGATGATATATATGCGTTTCTGGCCGACCGTAATATACCGGCAGACGAAGTGACTTTATATCAAATGGCGCAAGATATTTTGAGAAATCCTCCAACAATAGGATATTTGACTATTTCAAATGCATTGCAATGGCGGCTTCAATATGGCAGGATTGTATCACTTGAAGAAAATGTATCAGGCATAACCTGTATTGTAAAATATGACAGCAAGCGGTTATATTGATGCAATCAGAATCCTTCCTCTGAGTTTGGCAAATGCCCAAATAGAGGACTTCTGCGGCATCTCAAATTTTTTTAGAGACGCTGATAGCTTTTGTTATAATCAATATGTTGACAGATTTAAGAAAGCCGAAAGGGACGAGTATGGAGATTGGCAAACCAGTATGAGGATGGCATTATCCGTTTGCCGACTGATAAAAGAAAAGGGAGCAGACCCGAAGATCATCGTTGAACCTACTTGTGGCAAAGGGCATTTCATATTGGCTGCTTTACAGACATTTGACAACATCGAAGAAATATATGGCATAGAAATCCATGAGCCGTATCTGGAAGAATTGAAAATCAGCATTTTGCAATATTTTTTGGATAATCCGAACGCCAGAAAAGTTAAAATCAGATTGTTTCATCAGAGTGTTTTTGATTTTGATTTCGTTTCCATCAAAAAAAACATCGGCAAAAGAGAGGTCTTGTCCGTCGGAAACCCGCCTTGGGTTACAAACAGCAAATTAGGTGTGATGCAAAGCGAAAATCTTCCTATAAAAAGTAATTTTAAGAAAGTAAAAGGCATTGATGCCATTACCGGTAAGGGCAATTTTGACATTGCTGAGTACATCTGCGGGCAAATGCTTGATTTCCTAAAGGGAGAACATGCGACGTTGGCTTTTTTGGTAAAGAACTCCGTTATCAAAAATCTTATCTATGAGCAAAAAAAGAAACGGCGTCCGATAACTTTTTTATCCCAATATAATATTGATGCAAAAGAAGAGTTCGGCGTGTCAGTCTCAGCCGCACTTTTGTATGCGCAAATGGGAAATGAATGCAGCCAACAGTGCCTTGTTCAAGACTTTTATTCTTTGAAAAAGCTGAAAGAATACGGATGGACAGATAACAGTTTTGTCTCAGACCTGGCTTCTTACAAACAATACAGCTATATGGATGGAAGGTCATCTTTGACATGGTGGTCGGGCATCAAACACGATTGTTCAAAAGTGATGGAACTTTCTCTTAAAGGCGGAAAATACATAAACGGATTCGGGCAGACTGTGAACATTGAAAGCGATTTGATTTATCCGCTTGTCAAGAGCTCAACCATAAAAAAAGAGCAGATTACAACGACCTGCAAATACGTTATCATAACTCAAAAGACTACGTCTGAAGATACAGGCTGGATTAAGGAATCGTATCCTTTGACATACACATATTTGAACGAATATGCGCCGCTTTTGGATAAAAGGAAAAGCTGCATCTATAGGAACCGTCCTCGGTTTTGCCTTTTTGGGATTGGCGGTTATTCGTTTAAGCGATATAAAGTCGTGGTCTCAGGGCTTTATAAGGAACCTCGTTTCTCTTTGGTGGGAGAAATTGATGGGAAGCCTGCCATGTTGGACGACACATGCTATTTGCTGGGATTTGATAACTATGAGGAAGCGCATGTGGCGCTAAAATTGCTGAACAGTCACCCGGTCCAATCGTTTGTTCGCTCGTTGTTGTTTGCTGATGCCAAACGTGTAATCAATAAGGACTTGCTTATGCGTATAGACTTGCTGAAAATAGCGGACCGTATGACGAAAAGCGATTTGGATATGTTGTGTATAAACGGATCGGACTGGGAAAAATTTGTCTCCTGCGTGAAATCAAACCCAGTGCCTGCCAAATATGATTTGTTTAACGGCGATATGGAAGCTGGAATGCTCTCCTCTCCGCAGCAGGGTCGGTTATAGGGGGGGCTATGGGGACGGTCATTTGTTGAAATAGTCACGTTTCTCTCCAGCAACCTATAAGAAAAGATAAAAAAAACAAAAGGTTGGACTTGTTTGTCCGAACGGAAGCTGATTATGCTTATTTTTGCTTGTAAACAGAGAAGATGAAACATCAGCTATGAATACAATGTTTGACACATTACTGCAGCTTCCCCTGTTCCAGGGCCTGTCTCAAGACGACTTTACGGCCATCGTCGGAAAGGTGAAACTGCACTTCGACAAACACGAGGCGGGGAAAACGGTCATCCGGTCGGGAGACCCCTGCGACCGTCTCGCTTTCCTGCTGAAAGGGGAGCTTGCGTCCAAGACCGTTTCGGATCAGGGCACCTACAGCTTTACCGAGTTTGTGCAGGCTCCTTACCTGATAGAGCCGCAGTCGATGTTCGGCTTGCGCACAAACTATATCGCGACCTATGCGGCACACACCGACATCAACACCGTGTGCGTCAGCAAACCGTTTGTCCTGAACGAACTGTTCAGGTATGAGATCTTCCGCCTGAACTACCTGAACATCATCAGCAGCAGGGCTCAAAACATGTACAAGCGGCTGTGGGCGGAAACGGAGGATTCCACAGAGAAGCGCATCGTCCATTTCATTCTGGAGCATTCCGAGCGTCCTACAGGCAGGAAGGTGTTGAAGATCAAGATGGAAGATTTGGCCCGCTTCATCAGCGACACCCGTCTGAATGTCTCTAAGGCATTGAATAAGATGCAGGCCAAGGGGCTGATGGAGCTGCATCGGGGAGAGGTTGTGGTCTTTGACGCAGGCTTGCTGGACCGCTGAGCCGAAGGGGCTTGGCGTGGCCGCATGAAGGTTACGTGTCTTTCGTGGCGGAAGGCGGCTGCCACAGCGGAGAGGGTTGGCGATTGTCAGGCCCGTCCGTTCCCTCTTCCCCGTTTCCTCTTTCCTCCCCGTTCCCGTTTTCTGCCTTCCCGTTCTCCTCTTCAGTCTCTTCAGTCTCTTCCTCCTCTTCCTCCTCCTCATCGGCGAAAGGATCTGGCCGCTGAGGACCGTGTCTCAGGAAAAACACCGAGCAAAGCGTGCCGGCGATGGCTCCGCTGAGATGTCCCTCCCAGGAGACGCCCGCTTTGGCGAACTGGGGGAACATGCTCCACACGATGCTGCCATAGAGGAAAGTCACCAGCAGCGAAATGGCGATGAGCGGCACATGCTTGCGCAGCAGGCCGCTGAAGAAGAGGAAAAAGACAAGCCCGTAGATCAGGCCGCTGGCGCCGATGTGCCATCCGGGCTGTCCGAAAAAGAAAGTCAGCGCCCCGCATCCGAGCCAGAGCACACCATATATATAATAGGCGAGCTGCCGGTAGAAATAGAACAGACACCACGAAAGGAAGAAGAGCGGGAGAGTGTTGGCAAACAGATGGGAGAAATCGGCATGGACGAGCGGATGCGTCAGGATGCCGAGAAGGCCGCGTGTCCGCATCGGACAGACCCCCATCCAAGTCAGGCGCCAAGACATGCCGGTTTCCATTATTTTCAGCATGTAGAGAACAAACAGCAGCAACAGGGGAGGAACGGCTGCCAGGACGGTTTTTCGGGCTTCAGATGTCATTTTCTTGTCTATTTCTTCTGATTTTGGTGCAATACTACTCAATATTTAACTAAAAACGAAAAAAAACTGACTTTTTTATTTTGAATGTAGGGTTTAATTCGTATTTTTGGGCATTGCAATGGATTTGCAGGCAAATAAAACCTGAATATTTAACCTTTAAATAATGCACAACTATGAGTTATTTACGATTTGACAAGACCCTTATGATCAATCTCCAGGAATCTTTGCCAAGGGAGATTCTCCGGACGAACAAATCAGGGGCCTATCATTGCACTTCAATTGTTGACTGTAACACGCGCAAATATCATGGCTTGCTGGTGATCCCTGTCCCCAACTTGGATGATGAGAACCATGTGTTGCTGTCTTCATTGGACGAAACGGTAATTCAGCACGGTGCAGAGTTCAATCTGGGATTGCATAAATACCAAGGAAATCACTTTAGCCCCAACGGGCACAAGTATATCCGGGAGTTTGATTGCGAACACATCCCTGCTACGACTTACCGTGTTGGAGGCGTAATCTTGCGCAAAGAGAAGATTTTCGTTCACCACGAAAACCGGATCCTGATCCGCTACACCTTGGTAGACGCGCATTCGGCGACCACCCTCCGTTTCCGTCCTTTCCTGGCTTTCCGCAGCGTGCGGGAGTACACGCACGAGAACGCGCAGGCAAGCCGGGAGTATCAGCTGGTGGAAAACGGCATCAAGACCTGCATGTATCCCGGCTATCCCGAACTCTACATGCAGCTGAACAAGAAAAACGAATTCCATTTCGACCCGAACTGGTATCGGGGCATTGAGTATCCTAAGGAACAGGAGCGCGGCTATGACTTCAACGAAGACCTGTACGTGCCCGGCTACTTTGAAGTGGACATCAAGAAAGGTGAAAGCATCGTCTTCTCTGCCGGCATCTCTGAAACTTCCACTCGCCGGCTGAAACAGGTGTTTGAGGCTGAAGTGGCTGACCGCACGCCGCGCGACAGCTTCTTCCATTGCCTGAAAAACTCCGCTCACCAGTTCCACAACGTGCAGGATGAAGAGCACTATGTGCTGGCCGGTTATCCCTGGTTTAAATGCCGTGCGCGTGACCTGTTTGTCTCTCTGCCGGGACTGACGCTGGCCGTGGACGAGCGTGACCAGTTTGAAGACGTGATGAAAACGGCTGAAAAAGCCATCTATCAGTTTATCAAGGGTGAGCCTTATACCTATAAGATTTATGAGATTGACCATCCCGATGTCTTGCTGTGGGCAGTGTGGGCGCTGCAGCAGTATGCCAAGGAAACTTCCCGCGAACAGTGCCGCCAGATGTACGGCCAACTGCTGAGGGACATCATGGACTACATCCGCAACCGTCAGCACGAGAATCTGTTCCTGCATGAGAACGGCTTGCTTTACAGCAACGGAAGAGACAAGGCCATCACCTGGATGAACTCTACCACCGGCGGACGGCCGGTTATCCCGCGCACAGGCTACATCGTAGAAGTGAACGCCTTGTGGTATAACGCCCTGCGCTTTGTGGCCGACATGGAGCGAGAAGGCGGCAACACGGCATTGGCTGACGAACTGGACGCGCAGGCTGAAGTGGCCGGAAAGTCTTTTGTCGATGTGTTCAGAAATGAGTATGGATATTTGTTCGACTATGTGGACGGGTACATGATGGACTGGAGCGTCCGCCCCAACATGATCTTTACGGCTGCTTTCGACTATTCTCCTCTGGACCGTGCGCAGAAGAAGCAGGTGCTCGACATTGTGACCAGGGAACTGCTGACTCCCAAAGGCTTGCGTACGCTGAGCCCCAAGAGCGGCGGTTATAATCCTAACTATGTGGGTCCGCAGGTACAACGGGACTACGCTTACCACCAAGGCACCGCATGGCCCTGGCTGATGGGTTTCTACATGGAGGCATACTTGCGTATCTATAAGACGAGCGGCCTCTCGTTCGTAGAGCGTTCGCTGATCGGCATGGAAGACGAGATGACCAGCCACTGCATCGGCACTTTGCCCGAACTCTTTGATGGAAATCCTCCCTTCAAGGGCAGAGGCGCCGTTTCGTTTGCCATGAATGTGGCCGAAATGTTGCGCATATTGAAATTATTGTCTAAGTATAAAAATTCTGAGGAGGAAAGAAAATGAAAGTTTTAATGTTTGGATGGGAATTTCCTCCCAAAATATATGGCGGCCTTGCCGTAGCTACGTATGGCATCACGAAGGGTCTGAGCCTGCAGGGAGACGTGGAGACCACATTCTGCCTTCCTAAACCGACGGGCAATGAAGAGAAGTTCCTGAATATCATAGGCATGAACCAGGTGCCCATCGTATGGCACGATGTCAACTACGACTATGTGAAGTCGAGGCTGGGAGAGACGATGACTCCGGAGCTGTATTACGACCTGCGCAACCATATCTATGCCGATTTCTCTTACATGCACGTCAACGACTTGGGATGCATGGAGTTTGCGGGCGGCTATCCGTCGAATGTGAACGAGGAAATCAACAATTATTCGATTATAGCCGGCGTGGTGGCCCGTCAGCAGCAGTTTGACATTATCCATGCACACGACTGGCTGACCTATCCGGCCGGTGTACACGCCAAGCTGGTGAGCGGGAAGCCTCTCTGCATCCATGTGCATGCCACAGACTTCGACCGCTCGCGCGGCAAGGTGAACCCCACGGTGTATGGCATCGAGAAGAACGGCATGGACTATGCCGACTGCATCATGTGTGTGTCCGAACTGACACGCCGCACGGTCATCAACGAGTATCATCAGGATCCGCACAAGGTGTTTGCCGTTCACAATGCCGTTTATCCGCTGTCGGAAGAATATCAGGCCATTCCGCGTGTCAGCCATCCTAAGGAGAAGATTGTCACCTTCTTGGGACGCATCACCATGCAGAAAGGGCCGGAATACTTCGTGGAGGCCGCTTCCATGGTGCTCCACCGCACCCGCAACATCCGTTTTGTGATGGCTGGCTCAGGCGATATGCTGGATGCCATGATCAACCTGGCGGCTGAGCGGGGCATAGCCGACCGTTTCCACTTCCCCGGTTTCATGAAAGGAAAGCAAGTGTACGAGGTTTACAAGGACAGCGACGTGTTTGTCATGCCTTCTGTCTCAGAGCCTTTCGGCATCGCTCCGCTGGAAGCCATGCAGTGTGGGACTCCTTCCATCATCTCCAAGCAGTCTGGATGTGGCGAGATACTCGACAATGTCATCAAGGTAGACTATTGGGACATTCACGCCATGGCCGATGCCATTCATTCGGTGTGTGTCAATCCTTCTTTGTTCCAGTATCTGCAGGAAGAGGGTAAGAAGGAGGTTGACGGCATTACGTGGGAAAAAGTGGCGCTGAAGATCCGTGGCCTTTATGAGAATGTGATAAAAAACTATGGTAAATAATCAAACAACATTTAGAAATGAGAACGATTTGTCTTTATTTTGAGATACACCAAATTATTCATCTGAAACGTTATCGTTTTTTCGACATTGGCCAGGATCATTACTACTACGATGATTACGCCAATGAAACGAGCATGAACGACGTTGCGGAGCGCTCTTACATTCCCGCACTGTCTGCCCTGATTGAGATGGTGAAGAAGTCGGAGGGAGCATTTAAAGTGGCTTTGTCCATTTCGGGCGTGGCATTGGAACAGCTGGAAATCCATGCGCCGGCTGTGATCGACCTGTTGCAGCAGCTGAACGAAACCGGTTGTTGCGAATTCTTGGCAGAGCCTTATTCGCACGGACTTTCTTCGCTGGCCAATGAGGACTGCTTCAAGGAAGAAGTGATGCGCCAGAGCAACAAGATGAAAGAAATGTTCGGCAAAGCGCCGAAGGTGTTCCGCAATTCCAGTCTGATTTACAGCGACGAGATAGGAGCCATGGTGGCAAGCATGGGATTCAAGGGGATGCTGACCGAAGGTGCCAAGCATGTTTTGGGATGGAAGAGCCCTCACTATGTGTATCATTGCAACATGAATCCCAACCTGAAGCTGCTATTGCGTGACTACAAGCTTTCGGACGACATCAGCCTCCGCTTCTCCAATTCGGAATGGAGCGAGTATCCGCTCTTCGCCGACAAGTATATCAACTGGATTGACGCTTTGCCTCAAGAGGAGCAGGTGATCAACATCTTCATGGAGCTGAGTGCGCTGGGCATTGCCCAACCGTTGTCTTCCAACATCCTGGAGTTCCTGAAAGCTTTGCCTGAGTTTGCCAAAGAGAAAGGCATCACTTTCTCCACTCCGACAGAGATCGTGACCAAGCTGAAATCGGTCTCCCAGCTGGATGTGCCCTATCCGATGTCATGGGTGGACGAGGAAAGAGATACCAGCTGCTGGCTGGGTAACGTGATGCAGCGCGAAGCCTTCAACAAGCTCTACAGTGTGGCCGACCGTGTGTACATGTGTGACGACCGCCGCATTAAGCAAGACTGGGACTACCTGCAGGCAAGCAACAACTTCCGTTTCATGACAACCAAAAACAGTGGTGTAGGCTTGAACAGGGCCATTTATGAATCTCCGTACGATGCCTTTACCAACTACATGAACATATTGGGCGACTTCATGCAGAGAGTGGATTCGCTTTATCCGGTAGACATTGAGAACGAAGAGCTGAATGCCCTGTTGACAACCATCAAGAATCAGGGTGCAGAAATCGAGGAACTGCACAAGGAGCTGGATAAGGCTACAGCCAAACTGGAAAAGACGAAGGCCAAAGCCGCCGCGGGCGATGAGGAAGACAAGCCCAAGCGTGGAAGAGCCAAGAAGACGGCCGCTCAATAAAATAGAGAGCCGGAACCCTCTTGGGGTCATGCATAAAAAAGAAAAGGAGTTGCCCGATGACGGCCAACTCCTTTTTTAAGCTTGTCTCCTTTCTTGCCCAAAGCGGGAAAGGTGTGTTTTTTTGAATTCAGCACAGGCAGCCTGTTCTGTGTCAAGGCTTCATGTCATGGAAAGTCGTGTAAGTGACTTCCAGTTTCAGCGGGTTCTTCACTTCGCCGTCCGCATTCGTTTCAGGCCCTCCCTGAAGTTTCGCATAGCCAGGGCGCAGGTCATTCTGGATGCTGATGATTTGGGCGCTGCTACTGCTGCTGTCATAGGTAACCGTGACAGGAATCAGCCACACCTTGTCCCAATCCGGATGCTCGGCTTCCCATTCCGCTTCGTCCCATGAGCTGCCAGCCGCTTCTTTGGCCGCATTTTTTTCGTTGATGCAGGTCGTGACCAGGCGGGCAATGTTGCTGAAAGTGTATTGGTTGGTTGACACGTTGTTGTGTGTCACGGTGTAAGATGTGATGTTGTCCGTCAGCTGGTTGTCCTCGAAGAACTCTTTCACTTTCCCTTTCCGCACAAGCAGTACATTGCCGGGAGCGCTCATGGCGTAGTCATAATCGTTCTTTTGATTGTAGTTGGTGAATGTCAGCTTCACGCTGTTCAACGTATCGCCGGCCAGTCTCTCATAGATTTCATCATAGGGGAGGGTGGCTTCCGTAAAGATGCCGGCAGGCGACTTGAGGTATGTCCAGCCCGTCTCTTTCAGCTTTTCATCGATCTTTTCAGAGTTGGCGAAACGGTTGGCTTGCACGATCTCCTTGGTCGACGCAAAGAAGGTCTGCCAGCCATAGTAGACAGAGTCGCTGCCTGCCACACCCTCATCGTCTGTGACTTTCTTTTTCAGTTTCAGTCCTGTGTCAGAGTCTGTCACATGCAAGAGGAACTGCAGCTGCATGGCCACTTGGTCAATATAGAGTATGGTCCCGTCTCCATAGTCATTCTTGATATAGACACCTTTGAAGATATGGTTGGTGAACTTGTCTGCATTGTCGAAATAGTCGTTTTCCCCTCTTTCATACGCGCGGTTGAGCTGCAGGATGCGGTTTCCCAGCGCATTGTCCAGCTGGAAACTGACGTAGGGAGTGTAGAGCGGATTGCCGTAGCTGTCGGTGGAGTTTCTCAGCGAGTCGGGTATGGAGGCGTCATAGGCAGTGTAGGCTTTGCGGCCCAGCAAGTCCTTTTCGTCATAGTATTTCGAGAAGTCGAGATCTGTGTAGCGGTAGTTGGCGGCGTTGGTCCGCGCTTCCAGCCATTCGTCATTCAGCTCATACGCGCTCATGCGGCAGGCGTTCAGTGAGTCTCCGAACCAGGAGGAATAGAAAAGCACCAGACGGATGTCCGTCACGCTGTCTTTGGCGATTTCTCCTGTTCCTTGGGTTCCGCTTTCGTTTTCGTGGTAGACTTCCGGGAATACAAAATGATCCGTGCAATTGAGTTCGCTGAGGAAACTTGATTCATAATATCCAAAGTCGGGGTCGGTGAACTTGCCGATGTAGCCGATGTCTGTTTTCGAGTAGATGTTTTCTGCTTTTACCGAGCGTGTCACTACGTCGAAGGTGGTGACATGTGCTGAAAGCTCGTCAGATGTGGGCAACATGTCCAAGCCTAAAGTGCCGGTGTTGTCATCACATCCCATGGCAGCGAGTGCCGATAAAAGCAAAATTCCAAGTTTTTTGGCTTTCATAATCGCATTAGTGAAAAAATAAGTAGCTATACATTTAGTTCTTTGTTAAGGGGCGCATGTCACTCTGCATTGTTGCTCTTCTCCCACACCAAGTCGTAGAAGTCGTTGCAGGCTTCGGGGAAAAAGTCCGGTGACTGATATTCCAAGAAGGGCTTTCCCGACTGGCGCGCATATTCCAGCAGTTCCGGATCGACATTTTCGCTTTGTTGGATAATGCCGTCGGAGAAGTTGATGGCCAGTTTGCATAGGGTATTATAGGTGATGGGGTCTTTCAGGCAGGCAATGTCTTTTTTGGCGATGCCCTTCAGCATGAGCTTGGTCAGGAAATCGGGATGAAACGGCTGTTTGAAATCCGATTCATAGAGCGAGAAGATGACCTTCGAGTTTCTGAACGAGGGCTCGTCTCGGTTCACTTTCTTGATGTAGAGCGGTGCCAGTGCGGTCATCCAGCCGTGGCAATGGACAATGTCCGGACACCAGCGCAGCTTTTTGACGGTTTCGAGCACGCCACGTGCGTAGAAGATGGTGCGGTCATCGTTGTCCTCATACTCCACGCCGTTTTCATCGGCCTCTTGGAGGCGGTTCTGGAAGTAGTCGTCGTTGTCGATAAAATACACTTGCATCCGTGCAGACTGGATAGAAGCCACTTTTATGATGAGCGGGTGGTCGGTATCATCGATGATGAGATTCATGCCCGACAGGCGGATCACCTCATGCAGCTGGTTTCTACGCTCATTGATGTTTCCCCATTTCGGCATAAAAGTGCGGATCTCTCTGCCTTTTTCCTGAATGGCTTGCGGGAGGTGTCTGCCTACGGTGGCCATTTCAGATTCTGATACGTAAGGAGTAATTTCTTGTGTGATAAATAAAACCTTATTCGCCTTTGTCATAATAACCAATGTCCTTAAATATTGGGCAAAGATACGAAAAAAACGCGCACGAATGTCCAATGTCTATCCTTATAAATCCTTATGTTTTGTTAACTGCTTGTTTTTCAGTTATGGATAACTGGACGCAAAAGGACAAAAACGATATATTTTTTGCATTATTTTCGATATTTCTTCTTTATGTGGCAAATTATGGCTTATTTTGCACCCGCATTTGCGGACTCTGAGAAAGGAGTCGGAAGGCGTGACATGATTTTTATTGAATGTTGAGACATTAAGACTATGTGCGTTTGTTTTTTATAATGGAATTTTAATACGAGCATTTACTTAAACCAAATAAAAATGGAAATAGTACATACAATCAAGGAGTTGCAGGCTGCTTTGTCCGCCTTGCGCGCCCAAGGGAAAACGGTGGGGCTTGTGCCTACCATGGGTGCTTTGCATGAAGGTCATGCTTCGCTGGTAAAACGTTGTGTGGCTGAGAATGACATCGCTGTGGTCAGCGTATTTGTCAACCCTACGCAATTCAACGACAAGAATGATCTGGAGAAATATCCGCGCACAGTGGATGCCGACTGCCGGTTGCTGGAAGCGTGCGGCGTGGCGTTTGCCTTCGTGCCGTCGGTGGAAGAGATATATCCTGAGCCTGACACCCGCCATTTCAGCTATCCGCCGCTTGACACGGTGATGGAGGGCAAGTACCGTCCAGGCCATTTCAACGGGGTATGCCAGGTGGTGAGCAAGCTGTTTGACATCGTGAAGCCCGACCGCGCCTATTTTGGCGAGAAGGATTACCAGCAGCTGGCCATTATCCGGGAGATGGTGCGTCAGATGCGTTTCCCGCTCGAAATCATAGGCTGTCCGATCGTTCGCGAAGCTGACGGTCTGGCTTTGAGCAGCCGCAACAAACGTCTCACATCCGAGCAGCGCGTTCAGGCCCTGCAGATCTCACAGACGCTTTTCGCCAGTGTGGACTATGCCAAGACACACACCGTGGGGGAAACCAGGCTGTTTGTCGAAGACCGTATCGCCGCCTCGGAAGGCTTGAAATTAGAGTATTTTGAGCTGGTGGACGGCAATACGCTGCAAAGCATTGCCGACTGGAAAGACACGGATTGTCCCGTGGGCTGCATTACCGTCTTCTGCGGCGAGGTCCGTCTGATTGATAATATCAAATATAAGGAGCGATAAGAGATGATGATAGAAGTTTTAAAGTCCAAGATTCATTGCGCCCGCGTCACCGAGGCCAACCTCAACTACATGGGCAGCATCACCATCGACGAAGACCTGCTGGACGCAGCCAACATGATTGCCGGCGAGAAGGTGGCCATCGTGGACAACAACAACGGCGAGCGTTTCGAGACCTATATCATCAA
>CALUOU010000068.1 GCA_944322335.1 uncultured Bacteroides sp. | reverse complement strand
GTGACCGCAGCTGTGAACGAGCTCAAGACCGCTCATGCCACTTATCAGACTGCAAGAACCGATCTCGACGCACAATATGAGATCATTAACCCGCTGTATGGAACCTTCCGTGCCAACGCATCGACTGTCAACGAATGGGGTTCTGAAGTGTCGGCCTTGCTGTACGCCAAAAACTTTTATTACTTGGCGGGAATGTACTATACAGATTATGGTCAGAATCATTATTATATAGATGGCTGGACAGACGAAAATGGTGTGTACCAGATGGGTGAATACATCTTATATACACCTGGTGTTACCACCAGTACAGTAGACGCCGCCGATGTGACCGCCGTCAGCCGCCAGAGCATGAGAAACCTCATCGCTTACATGTCCAGAGCGTTGTTCGGCGAGATGTATGGAACGGGATTCAACGATTACGGCGATCCCGACGCCCGCTTGCTGGATCTGACGTTTGAGGATGTGGAAGCTTGGATTGATGCCAACTATGAAGAGCCTCTGTATGGCGATGAGTACATTCAGGTATGTCAGGGAAGCTTCGGTCTGATGGGTAGCGTCATGGCACTGGAAGCACGTGTGAAGTTTGCCGAGGCTTGGCTGGCCGATGAGAACAGCTCTGTCAACAAGATCATCGACGCACTGACTGCGGCCATCGATGCGATGGAGACGGAATATGAGACCTTGGAAGCCGACTTCGAGGCTAAGGACGAAGCATTGAGACTGGCCGGATTGGAAAGAGACAAGAAGATCGCCGAGGCGGGAGCCGCTTGTGAAGAACTGCAAGCCAAGGTAGAACCTCTCCTGGCTCTGCAAGAACAGATCGTATCGACCATCACGCAATACGAGGAAAACGGCTTCGACGTTTACAGCCAGGATTGCATCGACTTCATCGTCAAGAGACTGGAAAAGCACATCAAGGGGCTGGAACTGGCCATCGAAGACCAGAAACATGCCATCGAGACGGCCCAGCGTCTGTTGGACGGCTACAATGCCGGTCAGATCACCGAGCTGGAAGCCGCACAGGAATGGCTCGACGACTGCATCGCTGCTTACCAACGGGCTGAAAGCGACTATCAGGACGCTCTGGATCTCTTGAACGCCATCATCAAGCAAATGGCGGTGGAAGACGGCGATGCCACTGTTGAGACTCCGGAAACTCCTGCCGAATAATCCGATTAACTTAAGACAAACAAGATGATTAGAAAACTTTGCACTATCTTATTGTCTGCCGCACTGGTTGCGCCCGCATGGGCGCAACACAAGGCGGGCGGCAAAGAGGGTGTGGCGTTTGCTCCCCGCAAGGGTCAGTGGCAGGTGTCGCTGGTGTTGGGCAACAACGGGACGTTCTACAACGAGAACGCGACCTACAGCTTGCTGCCCGACTTCTCCAATACCGAAGGCATGGTGGGGCTTCCCAACGGGAACACCGATGCTTCGGGCGACCTGAACTACCTGCTGAACATCAGCGGGATCAACAACAATAGCTTGGTCAACATCGCAGGCTTGCAGGCGAAATACTTCATCACGGACGAATGGGACATCAACCTCTCGTTCGGCATGAACATCAGCCTCACCCCCAAGAAAGACTTCATCGAGGGGGACTACGAGACCGTGCCGGACATGATCATACCGGCCCAGAAGTACGTCAACGCGCAGATGACGAACAACTGGTACCTGTCTGTCGGCACAGACCGCTATTTCAGGGTGAGCAACCCGCGCATACATCCTTATGTTGGAGCCGTAGCCGGTTTCCAGATGGCTCGCATCGAGACCACGGAACCTTATACGGGAGAGGTTTACAACGACGGGACGGACGAAGGCGAAGGCCTGCCCACGCAGCTCTATGTGGCCGCCGGAAAGGCCGGGCAGATGTTTGGCATCAAGGGCGCGCTGGTGGCCGGATGTGAATACAGCCTCGCCAAGGGTCTGATGGTCGGACTGGAATTCCAGCCGGTGGCCTACCGTTACGACGTGATCCAGCTCTGCCCGCAAGGTTTCTCGAAATACAGCCTGGGACATCACAATGTGAAGCTCTTTGAGATGCCCGTGCTGAAATTCGGTTTCCGGTTCTGAGTTGATACCTATATCGTTGCCCTCGCGCAACGGAACTTCATGCTGGGAAGGCGGTTTTGCTAACGCATGGTTAGCCGGACCGCCTTCACCTTTTAAAAAAAACTTCAGACGACAAAACAATGAAAACCGATACCTTACTCTTGTTGTCCTTCGCTGTCCTTGTCACTCTCTTTTCATGCAGGGGGAGCGGCGGGAATGCGGGCAATGCCTGCCTTGTCGAAGGAAAGACCGACTATAAAGAATATGTCAAAGCCTACCTGGTGAACCCTGACGGCAATGTCCTGCTGGACAGTGCGGAGATAGACAACGGCCGCTTTCAGTTCAGCGTTACGGAGGGGCTGGAGCGTCCGCGCGCACTTCTGGTGCGTCTGACGGACAAGGACAAGAGCCCGCTCATGCAGATGGACATGCCTATGGTGGCCGAGAAAGGCAGAGTCCGCTTAGAAGTGGGAGAGTACATTCTCACCACAGGCACTCCGCTGAACCGGGCCATGCAGACTTTCCTCAACAGCCTGCAGCAATGCAAGGACGGAGTGGCCGCCCAGGATTCGCTGGCCGTGGAGGAGATCCGGCGCGTTTATTCGGCCTTCTACAGACAGCAGATCCTCAGCAACCGGAACAACGCCGTGGGAGACTACATCTATCAGGCATACGGCGTTCACCTCCTGCCCGAAGACAGGGAAGCGGTGGAAAACGCATGGTAGAGACGCGATCCGTCGCGTCTCTGCATTCCGTTGCGTGCCGGGCAACGCCAATCCCTAATCATTAACTCCTAATCACTTAAATAAAGTGAATATCTTTTCCATGTAGAAAAAAGTGTGTATTTTGGCGGCACAAAAGAAAAAAAGCATCATGAACATAATGGAAAAAGAAAAAATACACTTGGAATATCTTTTGAACGCCACTTCCAAAACGATCCTATGGTCTGCCATCAGTACTCCTACAGGTCTGGAGGGCTGGTTTGCCGACCGGGTGCATTCTGACAATAAACACGTCGTCTTCCATTGGGGGAAGACAGAGAAGCGGACCGCCGAGATCATAGGCATGCGCGCCTACTCCTTTATCCGGTTCCGGTGGACAGACAGCGAGGATCCGCATGAATATTTTGAGCTGAAAATGACAAACAATGAGCTGACCAATGATTTTGTGTTGGAAATCACTGATTTTGCCCATGCCGATGAGGTGGACGATGCGTGCGGGCTGTGGGAGTCGCAAGTGGAGACTTTGCGCCGCACATGCGGTTTTTAGCAATCTTTCGGTCAAAAATTTCCTTCACTCCCGTTTTTGTGCTACTTTTGCACACTCATTGCATGGAATCCAAGAACAATGTTGCACTTCAGACTTAAAAAGTTAGACCGATTCGTCCTCAAGAGCTTTGGCTGGCTCTTTGCGGGAACATTCTTCATCTGCCTGTTCATCTTCATGATGCAGTTCTTGTGGCGGTATGTGGACGAGATGGTGGGCAAAGGGCTGGAAATGTCCGTACTGGCCCAATTCTTTTTCTATTCCGCCCTGACGCTGGTTCCTGCCGCCTTGCCTTTGGCTGTGTTGCTGGCCGCTCTCATCACCTTCGGAAATTTCGGGGAACGTTTCGAGCTGCTTGCCATGAAGGCTGCCGGCATCTCGCTTGTGAAGATCATGCGCCCTTTGATCGTACTGATAGTGGGGGTGTGCTGCGTCTCTTTCTATTTTCAGGATGTGATAGGGCCGAAGGCCGAGGCCAAGTTGTGGACCTTGCTCTTCTCCATGCGGCAGAAATCGCCGGAGCTGGACATCCCGGAAGGCGTGTTCTACGACCAGATAGATGGCTACAACCTATACGTGAAGCAGAAGGACCGGGAAACCGGCATGCTGTATGACGTGTTGATATACAACTTTGAAGACGGTTTTGAAAACGCCAAAATCATCAAGTCCGATTCAGGCCGTCTGGAAATGACAGCCGACAAGCAGCACTTGATGCTGCACCTTTACAGCGGCGAGCAGTTTGAAAACATCCGTTCGCAAAACGTCCGGCAGAAAAATGTGCCTTACCGCCGGGAAACCTTTGTGGAGAAACATGCCATCATCGAGTTTGACTCTGAGTTCAACATGGTGGATGAGGGCATCATGAGCAACCAGTCTAACAGCAAGAACATGAAGACCCTGCAGGCGGACATTGATTCCATGAAGACTCTGAACGACAGTGTGGGACGCGCCAATTACGCCGAGGCCATGGTCAAGACTTACACCCCAGGCGTCAATCTGAGCGGCAGGGATTCCACGCGTTTGAAGCAGGCGGTGGAGGAGAATGCCGGCTATTACAACCTGGACAGCCTGTTTCAGGCGTTCACGTTGATGGAGAAGCAGAAAATCGTTTCGGCTGCCACCACCCAGGCGGAAAACGCGGCCAGCGACTGGAGCTTCAAGGCGTTCAACATGGAACGCACGGATACGGACATGCGCCGGCACCAGACGGCCTGGCACAAGAAGCTGACCACTTCGCTGGCCTGTCTGATCTTCCTTTTCATTGGGGTGCCTTTGGGAGGCATCATCCGAAAGGGAGGTCTGGGCATGCCGGTGGTGGTGTCGGTCATTATCTTTATTTTCTATTATATAGTCGACACATCCAGCTACAAGATGGCGCGTGACGGCAAATGGATCGTCTGGATGGGCATGTGGACCAGTACGGCCGTATTGGCTCCCATCGGCGCTTTGCTGACCTATAAGGCGAACAATGACTCTGTGGTGTTCAACGCCGACGCCTACATCGCATGGATAAAGAAGATACTGGGCATCCGCAGCAAGCGCCATCTGGCGAGGAAGGAGGTCATCATCGACGATCCTGACTATGACCGTTTGCCGGAAGAGCTGGAGCGGCTTTCCGCAGACTGCCGCGCGTATGCGCAGCTGAAAGCTTTGCGCAAGGCGCCCGGATACATCAGCCTGTGGATGAGCCAAGGGGAGGATAGGGAAATGGAACGGATCGGCGAACATCTGGAACAGCTGGTGGAGGAAATGTCGAATACCCGTTCGGCAACCCTTTTGGGGGTGCTGAACACCTATCCGGTCATTGCCACCCGCGCCCATGTCCGTCCTTTCCGCAAGCGGTGGCTGAACACCGCCTGCTGCATCGTGTTGCCTGTCGGCCTTTTCTTCTACGGCCGTATGTGGGCTTTCCGCAGAAGGCTGGCGGGAGATCTGGAGCGCATTGTCGAGGCTAACGGCAACGCCCGGATGGTGATTGGAAAGATAAAGAATGGCGGTTAGCGCCACGCGCTTGGTGACCGGAGACGAGCGGCTTCTAATCTTCTTTTCTTGATGGGAAATATGTATCAAAATATAAAATCAGACTATGGATTCAATCAGACTGAACACAATAGAGGAAGCCATTGAGGACTTCAAACAGGGACAGTTTGTCATCGTAGTGGATGACGAGAACCGTGAAAACGAAGGCGACTTGATCATTGCCGCTGAAAAGATTACGCCCGAAAAGGTGAATTTCATGCTGAAGCATGCCCGTGGCGTGTTGTGCGCCCCTATCACAGTCTCACGCTGCAAGGAGCTGGATTTGCCTCACCAGGTGTTGGACAACACTTCGGTGTTGGGAACCCCTTTCACTGTCACCATTGACAAGCTGGAAGGCTGCACCACCGGTGTGTCTGCCGCTGACCGGGCCGCTACCATCCGCGCGCTGGCCGATCCAGCCTCTACGCCTGCCACATTCGGCCGTCCCGGACACATCAATCCGCTGTATGCCCAAGAGAAAGGCGTGCTGCGGCGTGCCGGGCATACCGAAGCCGCCGTTGACCTTTGCCGGCTGGCAGGGCTTTATCCGGCAGGCGCTTTGATGGAAATCATGAACGAGGACGGAACCATGGCACGTCTGCCTGAACTCCGGGAGATGGCTGACCGCTTCGGGCTGAAGCTGATCAGCATACGCGACATGATAGCCTACCGCTTGCGGCAGGAGTCCATTGTGGAGAAAGGAGTGGAAGTACACATGCCTACCGAATACGGTGACTTCCGTCTCATACCGTTCCGCCAGAAGTCCAACGGCTTGGAGCATGTCGCTCTGTTTAAAGGCGTGTGGGAGCCGGACGAGCCTATTTTGGTGCGTGTGCACTCTTCGTGTGCCACGGGCGATATATTCGGCTCGAAACGTTGTGACTGCGGCGAGCAGCTGCACAAGGCTATGCAGATGATCGAGCAGGCGGGAAAGGGTGTCGTGGTCTACCTGAATCAGGAGGGACGGGGCATCGGGCTGATGGAAAAGATGAAAGCCTATAAGCTGCAGGAAGGCGGCATGGATACGGTGGATGCCAACATCTGCCTGGGGCATTTGGCCGACGAACGCGACTATGGCGTGGGCGCGCAAATCCTGCGTGAGATAGGCGTGCACAAGATGCGCCTGATGACCAATAATCCTGTGAAGCGGGTAGGGCTGGAGGCTTATGGCCTGGAGATTTCGGAAATAGTCCCCATCGAAACCACTCCGAACCCTTACAACGAACGTTATCTGCGCACCAAGAAAGAGCGGATGGGACACTTGCTGCATTTCATGAAATAGTGATTGGTGTTGTCTATTGATTGGTGGTGATGTCGCTTTTCATTAAACAAAACTTAAAATCTTTCATATTTCAAGAGAAATCACTTACTTTGCACCAATTTTGCGAATAAACTATTAATATATCAGACAAAATGAATCAGTTATCAGATCGTTTAAACAGTTTGTCACCATCGGCCACCTTGGCCATGTCTCAAAAGAGTGCTGAGCTGAAAGCTCAAGGCGTAGACGTAATCAACCTGAGTGTGGGAGAGCCGGATTTTAATACTCCTGACCATATCAAAGAAGCAGCTAAAAAAGCCATTGACGAGAATTATTCCCGTTATTCTCCCGTGGCCGGTTACCTGTCTTTGCGGAACGCCATTGTGGAAAAACTGAAAAAGGAGAACGGTTTGGAATATACAGCCACACAGATTTCCTGTGCCAATGGTGCCAAGCAGTCGGTCTGCAACACCATCCTGGTATTGGTCAATCCGGGCGATGAAGTGATCATTCCGGCACCGTTTTGGGTGAGCTATCCTGAAATGGTGAAACTGGCCGAAGGCAAGCCTGTCATTGTGAGCGCAGGCATTGAGCAAGATTTTAAAATCACCCCTGAACAGCTGGAAGCAGCCATCACTCCGAAGACTAAAGCCTTGATCTTGTGCTCCCCGTCCAATCCTACGGGATCGGTCTACAGCCGTGAGGAGCTGGCCGGACTGGCTGCTGTGCTGGCCCGTCATCCGCAAGTGATGGTGATTGCCGACGAGATTTATGAACACATCAACTATGTGGGCAAACATGAAAGCATCGCCCAGTTCCCCGAAATGAAGGAGCGTACCATTGTAGTGAACGGTGTGTCGAAAGCCTATGCCATGACAGGCTGGCGCATTGGCTTCATCGCCGGTCCGGAATGGGTGGTGAAGGCGTGCAACAAGCTGCAGGGACAGTACACATCGGGTCCCAGCTCTGTGTCGCAAAAGGCTGCCGAGGCCGCTTACACGGGCACGCAGGAGCCGGTGGAAGCCATGCGTCAGGCTTTTGAGCGCCGTCGGGATCTCATTGTGAAACTGGCTAAGGAAGTGCCGGGGCTGGAAGTGAATGTTCCGGAAGGTGCTTTCTACCTTTTCCCTAAGTGCAGCTCCTATTTCGGAAAATCGGCAGACGGACGTACGATAGAGAATTCCGATGATCTGGCCATGTATCTGCTGGAAGTCGGCCATGTGGCATGTGTGGGCGGAGCATCGTTCGGCGCTCCTGAATGCATCCGCATGAGCTATGCCACGAGTGATGAGAACATTGTGGAAGCCATTCGCCGCATCAAGGAGGCATTGGCAAAGCTTTCTTGAGAATGGCTGGCGGTCGAAGGATTGACAGTCACTGAATTTCTGCATTTATAGGAAAAAGGAGTTGGAAACCGATGAGGCTTCCGGCTCCTTTCTTTGTTTCTGCTGCCTGCCCGGCTCTTTTCGTCCGGATCAATTCTGTCTCGTTACATTCTTTGCTTTTTCTTCCTCCTGCGGAATCCGTATGGCAGTATATAATTCCATGACGGCGGCAATGGTGAGGCAGACGATCCATTCATTGCCGCGAGTGAGGAACATCAGCAGTCCGGCCACGACCAGCAGGAAGGCGGCTATGACCTGCTGTGCGCGAAGGCGGCGAAGGTTGGAGGTCTGATAGCGGTCGGGCGAACAGATTTGTGCGATGGCAAACAGAACGGCTCCTGCTGTATATAAATAAGGTGCAAGCCTCCAGCCTGTGATATAGATGGCAGCGCCGGCCAATGCCATGATGCCACCTGCGATAAAAAAGACGGGAATCAGTCGTTTCATGTAAGTTTGGGTTTGTTTTTTTAGTATTCTTCTCTTTATTCGTCTTCGAACACGAAAATGTCCTCATTGGGTTTCTTCATCAGGTATTTCTCGCGTGCCACCCGTTCGATGGCATTGGAGTCGGCCGATAGCTCGTTGAGGAGCTTGGTGCTTTTGTCATACTCGTCCTGGTACTTTTTGATTTCCTTACGCAGCTGGTTAGCCTCGTTATTGTAGTTGATGCGCCGGACGATGTTGTTTTCGTCTATGAATACGATGATAATGAAGAAAGCCACCAAGGTGATGACGTATTTGTTGATGTACTTGTTTTTACGGATGAAGTTCCAGCATGCAATAAGTTTGTTCATAACGATAGGAGTTGTTTGGGTCAAATACGGCAGGAAACGCTGAGACTGGCGGCTCTGTCCGTTTCCTAAAAAATCTTATCGGGCACAAAGATAATCGGAATAACTGAAATATTGCATTTTTTTGCGTACATTTGCACATCTGTGAAAGTGACAAGTAGACTCTGAATATGGAAAATTATATTGTATCGGCACGTAAATACCGTCCCGGCACCTTTGAGTCGGTGGTCGGACAGCGTGCGTTGACCACTACGCTGAAGAACGCCATCGCTTCTGGAAAACTGGCTCATGCCTACCTGTTTTGCGGGCCTCGCGGTGTGGGGAAGACCACTTGTGCCCGTATTTTCGCCAAAACGATCAACTGCATGCGTCCCACTCCTGACGGCGAGGCGTGCAACGAGTGTGAATCCTGTAAGGCTTTCAATGAACAGCGTTCCTACAACATACACGAACTGGACGCCGCTTCCAATAACTCTGTGGACGACATCCGTCAGCTGGTGGAGCAGGTGCGCATTCCGCCTCAGATCGGGAAATATAAGGTGTACATCATAGACGAGGTTCACATGCTTTCCACTTCGGCCTTTAATGCTTTTCTGAAGACTTTGGAAGAGCCTCCCCGCCATGCCATTTTCATTTTGGCCACCACAGAGAAACATAAAATCCTGCCCACCATTCTGTCTCGCTGCCAGATTTATGATTTCAACCGCATCCGGGTGGAAGACATCGTGGAGCATCTGGCTTACGTGGCATCCAAAGAAGGCATTGCGGCGGAGCCCGAAGCGCTGAACGTCATTGCGTTGAAAGCGGATGGCGGCATGCGGGACGCTTTGTCTATCTTTGACCAGGTAGTGAGTTTTACGGGCGGGCACATCACGTATCAGAGCGTGATCGAAAACCTGAACGTGCTGGATTACGAATACTACTTCCGGCTGACTGATTATTTTCTGAGCAACCGGGTAAGCGATGCGCTGCTGCTTTTCAACGATGTGCTGAACAAGGGATTTGACGGCAACCACTTTATCACGGGACTGTCTTCCCACTTGCGCGATCTGTTGGTGAGTAAAGATCCCGTTACGCTGCCTTTGCTGGAGGTGGGAGCCAGTATTCGCGAGCGTTATCAGCAGCAGGCTCAACAATGTCCCTTGCCTTTCCTCTATCGGGCTATGAAGCTTTGCAACGATTGCGATCTGAATTATCGGGTCAGCAAGAATAAGCGGTTGCTGGTGGAGCTTACGCTGATACAACTGGCGCAGCTGACGGCATCGGATGCTGAAGAGCCCGGTGGGGGGCGTAGCCCTCGGCAGACATTAAAACCCATTACCCCTACTCCTTCGGCGGCTGCCCCTCAGGCGGCTCAGCCTGCTGAGTCCGCTTCCCAGCCTCAGGCAGTGAAGCCAGCCTCTTCCCGGCAAACACGGCCGACGGCTCCTGCCGTCTCGCTCAGCACGACCGCTTCCGCCCTCAAAGCGCAGGCTCAGGAGGAAAAGAAAGTTCCGGTTGTGAAACAAGGCGGTGGAGGACTGGGAATCTCCATCAAACGCCCGTATGCCGCAATGGAAGAGAAAGCGGCAAATGTGCAAGAGGCGCCGGTTGCGGTGGCCGCTTCCGTTTCTCACGAGGAAAACCGTGTGTTCAATGAGCACGACATAAATCTCTGTTGGCAGGAATATGCCGGGCATTTGCCCAAGGAACAGATCGCCATAGCCAAGCGTATGCAGAACATGCATTTGGCTCCGCTGGAAGGCACGGTTTATGAGGCGGTCGTAGAAAACGATTTTGTGGCTAAAGAGTTTGCCAACCTTCTGCCTGACTTGCAGAATTACTTACGGAAACGTCTGAACAACACTCAGGCAGAGCTTAGAATACGTGTAAGCGCCCCTAATGAAAAGGTGCGTGCTTATGGACGTGTGGAGCGTTTTCAGATGATGGCACAGAAAAACAGTGCCTTGTTGAAGCTGAAAGATCAATTCGGGTTGGAGCTTTATTCATAGCTTCAGCAGGCAAAGTGCCTTTTGCCATTCATCCTGTGATGTCTTTGCGACTGTGGGACGGGCAGACCGCTGATAAATTAAACTTGCCGGACTTGATTTGTTGACAATTAAATGTAAACTCCATGTAATACTTGATTTATCTATTCATGCTGCCGTTTCTTTTAAAAAAAGATGATTTTTTATTTTGATTGTGCTGATAATTCGTTATTTTTGTGGAAACAAACAAAACAAACAAAACCTTGAAAATACGAGTTATTCTATTATTGATTATAGGAGGACTGTCTGCTTTAGGAGGAAAAGCATGGGCGGCGGACGATTTCTATAAGCTCCAGCGTCTTCGTGATTTGGTGGAGCGGGGAGTGATTTACGACCGGCAAACGCCGCTGGACAGTGTTATCCGATGGGGGGAGTCTTTATTGCCACTGTTGTCGGCCAAAGAAAATAAGGAGGATTATTTCCTGCTTTATGCGCGGCTGGTAGAGGTTTATCTTGTCAAGGGGGACATCAGCCTGGCCATTGACGGGTCGCGGCAGATGTACACTGAGGCCAGGGATTTTCAGAATATGCTGGGGAGCATATTGGCTAAACAGGCTTTGGGAGATACTTATCGGGTTACCGGAATGTCGGAAAAAGCTGTTGAGTTTTATCAGCAAGCATTGGACGAGCTGCAGCAACATGATAGCCTGCAGGCGGTATGCCGTTTGCCGCTGGTTTTGCGCATGAGCGTTGCCTTGCAGCAGGCCGGACAGTTGGAGGAGGCCAAAGGGGCTTTGGACGAACTGAAAGACAGCATTGCGCTGAATCCTGAACATCCGTGGGCTTTTTATGTGTGGTCTCAAGAAATCACTTATCATATTGTTTGCAGCGAGCGATACGGACAAAAAAAATATTTGGATGACGCGCGGGTAGGGATGACCCGAATAGACTCGATATACAGTCAGACGAAAGAGCTGAACCACCTTTTTGCGCTGCGCTATCTGGAAGGAGCCTATTATTGCGCTTTGGGCAAGTGGGACAACAACGCTTATGAAAAAGCCATCGACATCTACAACGGCATGCGTATAGGGATGTTTACGAATAAAGGTTCTGTCTATCATCGGATGCTGTCGGCAAAAATTGTCCAGCTCTATACGCTGCGCGGACGTTACGAAGAGGCATGTCAGGTATATAAGGATTTATATCCGGTCGTTGATTCCATTGCGTCGCAGAACTACAGCCGGCAGATCAATACATTGAAGACGAAATATACAGTTGACCAGCTGGCCATAGAGACGGAGGAAGCTCATAACCGTCTGTTGATGTGGTTATTGTCAGGCACATTGTTGTTGCTGCTGCTGTTTTGCAGTATGGCATTCTGGCTGAAACGTTTGCAGCATGCCATACGCCTTTCCACCGAAAAACTTGAAATCTCCCGCCAGCATGCTGAAAATGCCACGCGTGCCAAAAGCGTGTTTCTCTCTAACATGAGCCATGAGATACGTACCCCGCTGAATGCATTGTCCGGATTCTCTGGCTTGTTGACAGAAGAAGGGTTGGATGACGCTACCCGGGTGCAATGTAATGAGATTATTCAGCAAAACTCAGAACTGCTGCTGAAGCTGATTGATGACGTGATCGATCTTTCCAGTCTGGAGTTTGGAAAGATGCAGTTTAACATGGCTCCTCATGATGCGATCGTGATCTGCAGGAATGTGATAGACACTGTGGGCAAAGTGAAGCAGACCCAGGCCGAGCTGCGTTTCGAGTCTGATTTGACATCATGCGAAGTAGTGACCGATGATTCCCGTTTGCAGCAGGTGCTGATCAACTTGCTCATCAATGCTACTAAATTTACTCCGCAAGGCAGCATTACATTGCGAGTGGAGAAGCTGGCGGAAGAGGACAGTCTGTTTTTCTCGGTCACCGATACCGGCTGCGGCATTCCTTTGGAAAAACAAGGCAGCCTGTTTCAGCGGTTTGAAAAGCTGAATGAGAATGTGCAGGGAAGCGGTTTGGGGCTATCCATTTGCCAGCTTATCATTGAGCACATTGGCGGGAAAATCTGGATAGATCCTGCATACACGGCAGGGGCGAGATTTTGTTTTACCCATCCCATTCATCAAGAAGGAAAGGAGGAGATTGCCCAATGAAGAAGATAAGATGCTTGTTGCTGGCTATAGGGTTAGGAACGGGAATGGTGTTGGCTGCCACCCTCGGAACGGAGGAGATGGCGCAGGCCGGTCCGGACTCTGCCAAGCGTGAACATGTGGTGGAAGAAAGTGCTCATGACAGTCTGATGCGTGCCTATGACAGTTCGAAATCCGGTACAGATCGGCTGAAGATATTAAACAAGCTGGTTGTGCTGCATCAGCAGGAGGACTCAACCTTCCTTTATTACCAAGATCTGTTGTTGAAAGAAGCGGTTGCCCAGCAGAATCTGAGTTATCAGAGTTGGGCTATTTATTGTTACATTGCTTATTATCACAATGTCTTCAATCTGGTGCAGGTGGAAGTCTGGATGGACCGGATGGAGCGGCTTGCGAAGCGCAATAATTATTATGAGGACTATTTCCTGTCTAAACGTCTGCTGATCAACAGCTACATCAGTCAGCGCCAGATCGAGTGCGCCATTATGGCCGCCGAGGATATGGCCGCCTTGGCCCGCAGCCGTAACGACAGTGTGGGGATGTGCGCGGCGGCTTTATGTCTGGCCAACGGTTATCTGGAAACGATGCGTTATGATGAAGGAAGCGTGCAATTGGAACGGGCGAGCCGATTGCTGCCATCGTCGTTGCCGGTGGTCGATATGGTGAATACTTGGACCAAAATAGTTTCTTTGTATGAGCGTCTCCATATGCCCGATAAATACCTGGAAGCTTTGGAACGGCTTCGGGAGCTGAGAGGGCAGCTGAAGGCACAGTCTCCTTTGCTGAAGGACGCCATCACGGCCCTTGACCTGTTTATAGAAAGCGGCGAGGCTCTTTATTATTTGCGGACGGATGATCTGAAGAAGGCGGACGGCCATTTACAAGTGGCCAGTGAATATGCGCTTTCGACACCTTATCCGCAGTATTTGGCTCAGTACTATCAAGTGTATGCCATGTATTGCCAACGGACAAAGGACTATGAAAAAGCTTTGGAATATGTAGACAAAGCGATAGACATGGCATCCCGTTTTTCCGCTGCGGATGTGGTGGGATGCAAGGCGTTGAAGGCTGACATACTCTCCAGAATGGGGCGTCCGGCCGATGCGCTCCCGGTGTACAAACAGGCGTTGCAGGAGAAAGACTCGCTTTATCGGGCACTCTCCCTTCTGCAGATGGAACAGATTTATGATTTGTATGAGATAGACAAACTGGCATTGGAGAAAGAAAAACAGCAGGCTCGTATCAGTCATGTGACGCTGAGCATTGGAGTGGCTGCTTTGTTGCTGCTGATTGGCTTTGTGCTGCGGCTGTATCGCGACCGCCGCCGGCTGTTGGTCAATCAGCAGGAAGCGGAACGCCTTTCCGAGGTGGCGGAAGAAGCCAACCGCTTGAAAGGCATTTTCTTGGCAAATATGAGCTATGGCATCCGCATCCCGCTGAATAACGTGGTGGGATTCTCACAGCTGTTGGCTACGGAGGAAGGGTTGAGTGATGACGAGCGGAAAGAATATTCATCCATTGTGCAAAACAATTCGGCTGAACTGATCCAGCTGGTGAACGATGTGCTGGATCTGTCGCGCTTGGAAGCTGGAATGATGAAATTCCAGTTGAACGACATGCGTGCCGATGAATGTTCTGCTGATTGGGTCAGCCTGGTTCGGATGCGCAGTGAGGGCAGCATAGACTTGAAGGCTGACATTCAGGTGGGGGATGCTGTCATTCATGGTGATATTGGCCGGTTGACACAAGCCGTATTGCGCATGGTGCTTTTCCCGGGGAGGAGTGGAAATTTGCAGCGGACAGTAAGCCTGAAACTGGTGTATAACCCGGATAAAAATTGTCTGGAAGGAGAAATCACAAACAGTCCGCTGGCTGATGAGGCTTTTGCTTCGCAAAAAACGGCAGTGTATCACAAAATAAACCAATTGCTATTTGAACATTTTGGAGGATCTTATCAGGTGTGCGGACCAGAAGGAGATAAAATTCATGTCATACGATTTGTTTATCCGACACTCCTTCCCCCCTCCCCCGCAAATACGTAAATGGTTGTAAAACAATGAATAATGGCCTGGTCTCATTTGCTTTTCATGGCAGATTGTTATTTAGAAAGTGAATAAATTAATTCTTTTTTAGTATGATTGATAACAACGAAAGCAGAAAACCCTTATTTTTGCCACATCAAATTAATGCTAACAATTAAAAATAGTAAAGAAAATGGCTTACGTAATTAGTGACGATTGTATTGCTTGCGGCACTTGCATCGATGAGTGTCCGGTAGGCGCTATCTCTGAAGGTGACAAGTATTCAATTGATCCGGAAGCTTGCACAGAGTGTGGCACTTGTGCAGGTGTTTGTCCGTCTGAAGCAATTCACTTGGCAGAATAAGCGGATACAATCCTGAAAGGAATGAAAATTAAAGGTGTTCATCGCAAGATGAGCACCTTTTTTTGGATCAGGGGGG
>CALUOU010000067.1 GCA_944322335.1 uncultured Bacteroides sp. | reverse complement strand
GCAGCAATAATACTTTGGCAAGTAACCTATGCTGCTGAAAAAAAGCCCGGACAGGATTTTGTCCCGATGATCAACCTGCTTCTTCCAGCTATCTTGCAACCGACTTTTCGGACTGACCCGAAATGCGGAGCTTTCACAGGCATGGGCAAGGGCATGTGATTGAAATGATTCTCATTCATAGAATTTGTTCAGCAGCCAGTTCAGCCATTTCCAGCGGAAGCGGAACCAGCGGCGGGTGCTGCTTTGTCTGCCGCCGAAGCGGAGGACAAAGTTCCGGTAGCCATGCGGCTGGAAAGGCAGTCCCACGTCCATAAACTCCAAGTGGCGGTAGCCACACTGTTTGGCGTCTTCCAAGGCTTTCCACACGGCCAGGATGCCTGGATATTGCAGGGCGTATGTCTTGCGCATGCCGCCCGAAAACCAGAGATAAGCGGAGTCGTTGGAGTAGATGCACACGCTGCCTCCGATGATGCGGTCTTTATAGAGGACAATGAAGATTTTGCTGTGTTTGTTGCTGACATTCTGGTCGGCCAGCTGCTGGAAGAAGTTCAGGCTGGGAAAATGGCGGCGGATTTTGGAGGAATAGACGTGGTGGAGCATGTGCGCGAAGCGTTTGACCTCGTCTGCTGAGTGTGTTTCCCGCACGACGGCTCCGTTTTTCAATCCTTTTTTAATTTGCCGGATGCGCGAGGCGCTGAACCGTTCCTCCACCCGGTTTATGCTGTGCAGCGAGTTGCGCACCCGCAGCCAGTTGATCGGGAAATAGCGGTTGGCGCGGAAAGCCTTGTAGCCGAAGGCGGCATTCTCCAGGTTGCGGAACTCGATGAGAAAAGAGTTCCGCAAGGCTTCTTGGGTGAGGCGTTCCAGAATTTCGGCAAAAATGGCTTCGTGGTCGGCAGAAGGGTCAAAGTATTCCCCCGTTCCGTAGACTTCACAGCGCCTGATGATGGAAGGAGGAAACAGACGGACACTTTTCCGTATCACGGCGAGCAGCTTGGCCACCGGCTTGTCCGCCTCGCTGGCTACGATGAGCAAAGGATGGTAGCCCGGTGTCGCTTCATAGATGCGAAACAACTCGGTGGAGTGGAAGGTGTTGCTGCCCGGAAGATCCGGAAGCTGGCTTCCCCGGCGATATGTCGTTAGTTTCAGTGGCATGGCCTGCAAATTTAAAAAATATTCTTGTATCTTTGCACACTTGAAACAACATAATATTTTTATTTTTTCGATGAACAGTTTTAGTGATTTGATCAAAACGCGTCGCAGCATGCGGAAATTTACGGACGAAGAGCTGACGCAAGACGAGGTGGTGGCACTGATGAAAGCGGCTTTAATGGCTCCTACATCGAAGCGCGGCAATTCTTGGCAGTTTATCATCGTGGATGATAAATCCCTGTTGGAAGGCTTGTCACATTGCAAGGAACAGGCCGCCCAGTTTATAGCCGATGCGGCTTTGGCAGTGGTGGTCATGGGCGATCCGCTGGCCAGTGATGTATGGATTGAGGACGCGGCTATCGCTTCCATTTACATCCAGTTGCAGGCCGAAGACTTGGGGCTGGGCAGTTGCTGGGTGCAGGTGCGCGAACGCTATACGGCCGCCGGCATGCCGGCCGACGAGTATGTGCATGGGCTGCTTGACATTCCTCTCCAGCTTCAGGTGTTGAGCATCATCGCCATCGGTCACAAAGGCATGGAACGCAAGCCTTTTGACGAAAAACATTTGCAGTGGGAGAAGATTCACTTAAACAAGTATGGCGAGGGCTGAAGGCTTGTCAGCAGCTGGCCTGTTTCTTTTTTAAATCGGAATAAAATATGGCAAAAAGAAGCATAGAAGATACGTCTATCGTGATTGTAGGTGCCGGCAATCTGGCCACGAATCTGGCCAAGGCACTCTACCGGAAAGGATTCCGCATCGTGCAGATTTACAGTCGGACGAAAGAGTCTGCACAGGCATTGGCACAGGTGGTGGAGGCGGACTATACCACCGATGTGGCAGGCATCGCGCCTGATGCGAAGCTCTACATTGTGGCTTTGACAGATACGGCCCTGATGGAACTCCTGCCCGAGCTTGTGGCCGGCAAGAGCGGACAGGCTTTGTGGGTGCATACGGCCGGCAGTGTTCCAATGCACATTTGGGAAGGGCACGTGGCGCACTACGGAGTGTTTTATCCCTTGCAGTCTTTCAGCAAACAGCGTGAGGTGGATTTTCAGGCCATCCCTATCTTTGTGGAAAGTGCCTTGGAGGAAGACGCGCGTTTCCTGAAAGAAGTGGGAGGGGCTTTGTCGAAGAAAGTCTATGAAGTGACTTCCGGCCAGCGCAAATGCCTGCATCTGGCCGCCGTGTTCACTTGCAACTTCACCAACCACCTTTATGCGTTGGCGGCCGATCTGCTGGAGAAGCACGGCCTGCCTTTCGACGTGCTGCTGCCCCTGATCGACGAGACGGCTCAGAAGGTGCATGTGCTCAATCCGCATGCGGCGCAGACAGGGCCGGCTATCCGTTATGACCAAAGCATCATTCAGGAGCACCTTCACTTTCTGGCCGGCGAGCCTCAGATGCAGGAGATCTATCGGCTGATGAGCGACAACATCCACCGCCTTGCTCTGCAAGACAGACAGGATTCCTCTCCTCATCATAATATGTAAACAGTTTTTTAAAATACTTGGCTACTTATGAGTACGATCAATTATGATTTGCGAAAGATCCGTGCCATGCTTTTCGATGTGGACGGTGTGTTGAGCGCCAATGTGATTCCGATGAGTGTGGAAGGAGAGCCCATGCGCACGGTCAATATCAAGGATGGCTACTCCTTGCATCTGGCGGCTCAGCAGGGAGTGTTGCTGGGCATCATATCCGGCGGAAAGACGGAGGCTGTACGCCGGCGTTTCCTTTCGTTGGGGCTGGCGGCAGAGAACATTTATTTGGGGTCTTCTGTGAAGATTCACGACTATCGGGATTTCCGCGACCGGCATGGGTTGAAGGATGAGGAAATCTTGTATGTGGGCGATGACATTCCAGACTTGGAAGTGATGCGCGCCTGCGGCCTTCCCTGCTGTCCCAAGGACGCTGTGCCGGAGGTGAAAGCGGCTGCCTGCTATATCTCTTACGCCGATGGGGGGTATGGCTGCGGTCGGGACATTGTGGAGCAAGTGCTGAAGGCTCATGGCTTTTGGCTGGCCGATGAAAAAGCCTTCGGATGGTGACGGGCTGGCGGATTGACTGCAAAAAAAGTTTTTTTTCATAAGATTCAGAAAGATGCTTGAAAATTTAAAGAATTATCGGATTATCCTCGCGAGCAATTCTCCTCGCCGGAAGGAATTGTTGGGCGGGCTTGGCATAGACTATGAAGTCCGCACCTTGCCTGATGTGGACGAGTCGTATCCTGATGCCTTGCAGGGAGCGGACATTCCCCTCTACATCGCGCGGGAGAAGGCTGACGCCTATCGCAGGCTGATGCGTCCCGACGAACTGATGATCACGGCTGATACCATAGTCTGGCTTGACGGAAGGGTCTTGGGGAAACCGAGCGGCCGTGAGGACGCTTTGCGGATGCTGTCTGCCATGTCCGGCCGCACTCATGAGGTGTTTACAGGCGTTTGTTTGAGCACCCTTGAGTGGCAACGCAGTTTTTCGGCACGTACCGAAGTCCGGTTTGCTGAACTGACCCAAGAGGAGATAACCTATTATGTGGATACCTTCCGTCCGATGGACAAGGCTGGAGCCTACGGCGTGCAGGAATGGATTGGCTTTATCGGCGTGGAATACATAGCCGGAAGTTACTACAACATCATGGGCTTGCCGGTGCAGCGTCTGTACCGGGAACTGCTGCAGGTGGTGTGATCTCCGCGCCGCTGCCAGCCGGTGATTGTTGCCGCGAAGCAGGAGTGCTCACCTCCCATATCCACTTTATTGCGGAGAATTGTTTATAGTCAAGCAAAAACGGTTTGCGAATAATTATCTGTTTATTCAATGGGAGAATGCCGTTCATACGGATTGCTGGCGGGCAGGGCGTGTGAGGAGACGCGATGAATCGCGCCTCCATTTTTCGCAAACCAATTCTGTCCCACTATAAAAAAAATTCAACCCTGTTGCATGGAAATGCCTGCAGCAGGGTTGGTTGCGATATCTGATAACGTTCTCTATCGTTTATTCCTTCACTTCCTTTTTGGTCGTTTTCTTCAATCCCTTGTAGGCTAAGTAAGCCACGATGAATACAGCAAGCGCGAGGAAAACATAGCCGATTTCGTGGCTGTATTCCGTCACTTTCTGCAAAAGCTGCTCTTCGGTCTCAATGCCGGGCACGGTGGAGAGGTAATGTCCGATGATGGCCAGAATCGTGTTCCACAGCCCTGCGCCCAAGGTGGTGTAAAGCAGGAAAGGCCCCATCTTCATGCGTGCCAGACCGGCGGGTATGGAAATGAGCTGACGCACGGCAGGCACCAGCCGGCCGATGAAGGTGGAAAGGGCGCCATGTTTGTCGAAATAAGCTTCCGCATGTTGCACCTTGGCTTCGTCAATGAGGCACATATGTCCGAAACGGCTGTTGGCGAACTTATAGACGATGGGGCGTCCCAGCCATTTGGCCAAGTAGTAGTTGACAAGTGCGCCGATGTTGGCGCCGATCGTGGCGAACACCACTACCAGGTAGATGTTCAGTTCGCCGGTGGCTGAGGCTTTGTAGGCGGCCGGCGGCACCACTACTTCCGAAGGGAATGGGATGAACGAGCTTTCGATAGCCATTAAGAGTGTGATGGTCCAATAATTCAAGTTGTCAAGACACCATTGTATAAAAGCTACTGATTCCATGTTGGTGATAAGTGTTTAATGATTAGTTGTTAGTAATTTTTTTGTTATTTGTTTATTTCTCTTCGTTTTCAGTATTTGTCAGCATGTTGAGTATTCGCTCTACGGCTTGCTCCCGTTCCATTCCGTTTTGCGTGAGAGCTTGCTGAAGGTGTTTGTAGGTCTGCGTGTCCATGGGATGTTGGCAGAGCGCGTTAAACTTCTTGAAGTTTTTCTTGTCTTGCAGGATGAGGCAGAGTGTGGTCAGTTTTTCGTTGATGTTTTTAAAGTTCGGATCCATCATCCACACCCGTTCGAGAACCGTCTTGGCCAGCTGGTAATGTCCGGCTTCGATGCAGTTCATTCCGATTTCGTTCCAGGTCTCGGCATACGGCTCGTAACTGATGGCTTTGGCCCATTGCATGAAAGCTTCATACGTTCTGCCTTCGTCCAGATACATTCTGCCTTCGACGAGATAAGCGTCAATGCTTTCCGGGTTTGTCTCGTGTGCCATTTGGCAATATTGATGGGCTTTCTCGCTTTGCCCCATCTTATACAGGCAAAGCGCGGCATTGGTGTAAAGCAGCTCAAGCGGAATGATGCTTTTTTCCACGTTTCTGATGGCCAGCTGGAGGTATTTGTATCCCTCTTCCCACTCGCCTTTGGTGATTTTCTCCATGGCGATGAACGAGTTGATAAAGTTCGGATCAATCGTTTCATACTTGATGGCCATCTGGTAGTTTTCCAGCGCTTTGCTGTCATTGCCCAGCTGATAGAAAGCGTGTCCCCGCAGGAGATAAGGCTCACCGTACTCTTCATCGGAGACGTTGGCATAGTCGCAGGCGTCGATGGCCTTTTCATATTCCTCTTCGTCGAAGTAGCATCGGGCCAGACCGTACCAGTATGCCGCTGAGTATGGATTGATGTCGATAAGCTTGTTGAAATAAACCTCTGCGGTTTCGGGCTGTTTGGCTGTGCTGTAATAGTCGGCGGTCAGGGCGATATACGATTCGTTTTGGTCATACAGACCTTTTCCCCGTTCGACCCATTCCCGCGCTTTGTCCAGATTGCCCATGTCCATGTAGAGGTAAGCGGTTTCGATGATGTTGGGCAGGTCGTTGGGGTCTTCGATGGAATCGATCAGACGTTCGGCCTCCTCGTCTTTCGACTGATGGATGAGCAGGTATGCCTTTAGGATTTTGACTTCGGGCAGGAAGTCTTCTGTAATTCTCTCGGCCACTTCCTGTGCCAGGTCGGCATGTTGTGTGTCGATGAGCAAATAGGCTTGTTCCACCAGCAAGGCCGTGTTGTCCGGATGCAGTTGCAGCCCGTATTCGGTCACCTGCATGGCTTTCTTGAACTTGCCCCGTATGGCGTACCAGTCAGCCAAATCGGCCAGATCGTCAGCGTCCATGTAGATGGACGTGTGGGCAATCTGGGCCGATTCGTATTTTTCTGCCAGTTCGAGCAGTTTTTTGTCTCTGCCGGAAAGCAGGTTCTTTCTGTTCATGGATGACAATTCGAGTTTATTTATTGATTTTTCCCCACGTATCCTTCAGTCCTACGGTACGGTTGAACACCATCTTTTCCGGCGTGGAGTCCTGATCGACATTGAAATAGCCGATGCGTTGGAATTGCAGGTAGGTGAGCGGTTTCATGCCTGCGGCGAACTTTTCGATGTAGCAGCAGGGGAGAACATGCAGCGAGTCCGGATTGATGATTTGCCTCATGGCCGTCAGGGCGTCGCAGCTTTGCGCTTCCCGAATGGCTGCCAGTTCGTCACGCGGATTCTCCACTTTCCACAGCCGGTCATACAGTCTCACTTCCGCTTCGAGGCAATGCTGGCAGCTCACCCAGTGCAGGGTGCCTTTCACCTTGCGGTTGGCTCCCGGCATGCCGCTTTTGGAGTCGGGGTCATATTCGCAGTAGACCTCTATGATGTTTCCGTCCTCGTCCTTCTTGCAGCCGGTGCATTTCACGATGTAGGCATTCTTCAGCCGGACTTCTTGTCCCGGTGTCATGCGGAAATATTTTTTGGGGGCGTTTTCCATGAAGTCTTCCCGTTCTATCCACAGTTCGCGGCTGAACTCGATGAGATGGCAGCCCTCTTCAGGGCGTTCCGGGTTGTTGATGGCTTCCATTTCTTCCACTTGCCCTTCCGGATAATTGGTGATGACAAGTTTGACGGGATTCAACACAGCCGAGACGCGGGTGGCACGTTGGTTCAGATCTTCGCGCACAGCACTTTCGAGCAGTGAGAACTCATTCAGGGCATCGTAGGTGGTATATCCGATTTTGTCGATGAACTTGTGGATGGACTCTGGCGAATATCCCCGGCGGCGGAAACCGCAAAGGGTCGGCATGCGCGGATCATCCCAGCCGTTCACCAAGCCTTCCTTGACCAACGTCAGCAAGTTGCGCTTGCTCATCAGCGTATAGCTCAGGTTCAGTTTGTTGAACTCGTATTGGCGCGGGCGGTTATCGTCCAGATCCTTGCCTTCCTTCAGCCAGTCGATGAAGAGGTTGTATAGAGGACGGTGTACCACGAACTCCAAGGTACAGAGCGAGTGGGTCACTCCTTCGAAATAATCGCTTTGTCCGTGGGCAAAGTCATACATGGGGTAGGCTTTCCACTTGGTGCCGGTGCGGTGGTGCGGATGCTTCACCACCCGGTAGATAATGGGGTCGCGGAAGTGCATGTTGGGATTGGCCATGTCTATCTTGGCGCGCAGCACCATGGCTCCTTCTTCGATTTCGCCCGTATTCATCTTCTGAAACAGTTCCAGATTCTCTTCGATGGGGCGGTTGCGGTAGGGGCTTTCGATGCCCGGCTGTGTAGGCGTGCCCTTTTGGGCGGCGATCTGTTCAGAGGTCTGCTCGTCTATGTACGCTTTGCCTTCCTTGATCAGCTGGATGGCGAAGTCCCATAATTGCTGGAAATAGTCAGAGGCGTAATATTCGTTTCCCCATTGGTAGCCCAGCCATTGGATGTCCTCCTTGATGGCTTCCACGTATTCCACGTCTTCCTTGGTGGGGTTGGTGTCATCGAAGCGCAGGTTGCACACCCCGCCATGGGCGGCGGCAATGCCAAAGTCTAAGCAGATGGCTTTGGCGTGTCCGATGTGCAGGTATCCATTAGGCTCAGGCGGGAAGCGGGTCTGGACCCTTCCTCCGTTCTTGCCTTCTTTTAAGTCGTTTTCTACTATTTGTTCAATGAAATTCAGACTTTTTTTTTCGCCAGTCTCTTCGTTTTTTATTTCTGCCATATTCCTAAGAATTACTTTAATTGAATGTCCGCATCAGGCTGGTGGATTGTTTAGGGAGGAGTTTGTCTGACGCTCCTCTTTCCCTTCTGATGGATATTCACATTATTTTATGGCGCAAAAATACGACTAATTTTTTGTATATTGCTATTTTACGGGAATATATCCGCTCTTTTTAATGATTTCTTGTCCTTCTGGCGATAGAACGAATTTCAAAAGCGGCGCTACTTGTGCTTCGTTCTTCTTATTATAATAATAGAAAAGCGGGCGTACGATGGGATATTTCTTGCTGATGGCGTTTTCCAGTGTAGGTTCCGCATAGTTTGCATTGTCGTAGGAAACCGCCAGTGTCTTGATGCGGGGTGATACGTATGCCAGACCTACATATCCGATGGCTCCTTTGGTCTGGCTTACCGACTGGATGATGGCTCCCGTGGCGGGCATGGACAAGCTGCCGCTCATGTAGTTCTTGTTTTTCAGCACGCTCTCTTTGAAAAACTCATAAGTGCCCGAAGAGGTCTCGCGGGAATACACCACAATCTTGCGGTCTTCGCCTCCCACCTCTTTCCAGTTGGTGGTCTTTCCACGGAAAATGTCTTCGAGCTGTTGGCGGGTCAATTGTTTGACGGGGTTGCTGGGGTGTACTACTACGGCCAAGGCATCGTAGGCGACAGTCACTTCTTCCAAGTCTTCACCGGCAGACTTCGCTTTCATCTGTTCGCTGAATTTGATGCTTCGCGAGGCCATGGCAATGTCAGTGGTGTGGTCCAATAAAGCCGAGATGCCGACCCCCGAACCGCCTCCCGTGACTGTGACCCGCGCTTCCGGATGAGTGGACATGAAGCGTTCGGCTGTCTGTTGGGCGATGGGAAGCACGGTGTCGCTTCCTTTGATGCGTTGAGCCTGCAGGCTGCTGGCGGCCAGTGTAAGCCAGAGTGTGGCGATGACAAAAGATCTTGTTCTCATTGGGTGTTGCATAGTTATAATGAATGGTTTGTTTTTTAGCTGATGCAAAGAAAACAAATGGATGTTACATTTGTTTTACAAACGCCTCGTTTGGCAAAGTTGTAACGGTATTGTAATACGTTTGAAACACTTCTTTCAACGCCCAGTCACACGTTCTTAACAAATACGCCCTTTCTTTGCACTCGAAAAAATCAATAGGTAACATGAGATAACATGAAAAAGATCATTGAGAAGATTATTGAAGGAATCTTGGCTTGTAGCGGTTTTGTGACAAGCCTGACCATTGTGCTGATCGTCTTGTTCCTCTTTTCGGAAGCGTTAGGATTGTTCAGCAGCAAGGTGATTGAGGAAGGCTATGTGTTGGCTTTGAACAAAGGCAACACGGTCAATGTGCTGACTCCCGATCAGATAAAAGATGTGTTTGACGAGGAAATCACCAACTGGAAAGATTTGGGCGGCAAAGACGAGCCAATCAAGGTGTTTCGGCTGGAAGACATTACCCGGTATTACACCGAAGAACAGTTAGGCGCTGCCTATGAGAATGCGGGAGCCTGCATTACGGAACTGGTAGAGCGAACGCCGGGCATCGTCGCTTTCGTGCCCGAACAGTTCATCGTCCATTCAGATGAGGTTCGTCTGGTGAAGGACAATACCATTTCGGTGAAAGATGTGTTTGCCGGCGCAGAATGGTTCCCTACGGCCACCCCCTCTCCCTTGTTTGGCTTTTTGCCTCTGATTACAGGCACGTTGTGGGTCAGTCTTTTTGCCATTCTGTTTGCTTTGCCGTTTGGCTTGGCTGTGGCGGTGTATATGTCAGAGGTCGCAAACCTTAAAGTCCGGAATTTTCTGAAACCCATCATTGAGCTGTTGAGCGGCATCCCTTCGGTGGTGTACGGCTTCTTTGGCTTGATTGTGATAGTGCCTCTCTTGCAGCAGACATTTGACCTGCCTGTGGGGGAAAGCGGTCTGGCCGGAAGCATTGTGCTGGCCATCATGGCGCTTCCTACCATTGTGACGGTCACGGAGGATGCCATGCGCAACTGTCCGCGTGCCATGCGCGAGGCCAGTCTGGCATTAGGAGCCTCGCAATGGCAAACCATTTATAAGGTCGTGATCCCTTATTCTATCTCAGGCATTACTTCGGGAGTGGTGCTGGGCATCGGACGGGCCGTTGGAGAGACCATGGCCGTATTGATGGTGACGGGAAATGCGGCCGTTATCCCCACTTCCATTTTAGAGCCGTTGCGCACGATCCCTGCCACCATTGCAGCCGAGCTGGGCGAGGCACCTGCTGGCGGCGCACATTATCAGGCTTTGTTCCTGCTGGGGGTTGTGCTGTTCTTCATCAGTCTGCTGATAAACTTCACCGTGGAGGCTGTATCTCATAGGAAACGATAAAAAATGCATTAAATAAAAGGGAAAGTTATGATCAACAAAAAACGTCTTTCACAACACATCGCGTTCGGACTGTTCCGTTTGCTGAGTCTGGGTGTGGTATTGATACTGTTTGCCATCTTGGGTTTTATTATATATAAAGGTGTTGGAGTCATCGACTGGGATTTTCTGACCACTGCGCCGACCGATGGCATGACGGCCGGAGGCATCTGGCCTGCCATTGTGGGCACCTTCTATTTGATGGTGGGCAGTGCCGTGTTTGCTTTTCCGGTGGGAGTGATGAGCGGCATCTACATGAACGAATACGCTCCCAAGGGCTGGGTGGTGCGTTTCATCCGGATGATGACGAACAACCTGAGCGGCATACCTTCCATCGTGTTCGGCCTGTTTGGCATGGCTCTGTTTGTAAACTACATGGATTTCGGCGACAGCATTCTGGCAGGTTCGCTGACGCTGGGGCTATTGAGCCTGCCTTTGGTGATCCGCACCACAGAAGAAGCCTTGAAAGCCATCCCCGACAGCATGCGTGAAGGCAGCCGGGCGTTGGGGGCAACCAAGGTGCAGACCATCTGGCATGTCATTCTGCCAATGGGCATGCCTAACATTATCACGGGCTTGATTCTGGCTTTGGGACGGGTGTCGGGCGAGACTGCGCCTATTCTGTTTACGTGTGCGGCCTATTTCTTGCCTCAGCTGCCGGCCGGCATTCTCGACCAGTGTATGGCGTTGCCTTACCACCTGTATGTCATTTCGACCAGCGGTGTCGACATGGAGGCACAGTTGCCCATCGCCTACGGAACGGCTTTGGTCTTGATAGTCATCATTCTTTTGGTGAATCTGTTGGCCAATGCCTTGAGAAAATATTTTGAAAACAAAGTGAAATCCAACTAATCTATAGCAAGATGAATAAAATAGAAACACGTGACGTTAACTTTTGGTATGGTGATTTTCATGCGCTGAAAGGCATCAGCATGGATATTCAGGAAAAATCGGTTGTGGCTTTTATCGGACCTTCGGGATGCGGCAAGTCAACTTTCCTCCGTCTGTTGAACCGTATGAACGATTTGATTCCCGCCACACGGCTGGAAGGTTCCATCCGGATAGACGGACAAGATATTTACAGCAAGAATATTCAAGTGGACGAGTTGCGCAAGAATGTCGGAATGGTTTTTCAGCGTCCCAATCCCTTTCCGAAAAGCATCTTTGAGAATGTGGCTTACGGACTTCGTGTGAACGGTGTGAAGGACAATGCTTTTATCCGTCAACGTGTGGAGGAGGCTTTGAAGGGTGCCGCGTTGTGGGATGAGGTGAAGGATAAGCTGAAAGAATCTGCCTATGCTTTGTCGGGCGGACAGCAGCAGCGCTTGTGCATTGCCCGCGCCATGGCTGTGTCTCCTTCCGTGTTGCTGATGGACGAGCCGGCTTCGGCACTTGACCCGATTTCCACAGCAAAAGTGGAAGAGCTGATCCATGAGCTGAAGAAGAACTATACCATTGTCATTGTGACACACAACATGCAGCAGGCGGCTCGGGTCAGTGACTGTACAGCGTTTTTCTACATGGGTGAAATGGTGGAATTCGGCGACACGAAGAAGATCTTCACGAATCCGGATAAAGCGGAGACCGAAAACTACATCACTGGAAGATTCGGATAAACAGGCGGAAAGCTTCTGGCGTTTCAGACGGTTGTGTGTGTAAAACTTGTGTCTATTAACAAAAGTTTAGCGGACTTCTTTTTTCTGTTTAGCCGGAAGTGTTTATATTTGCATAATTTGTGAGAGGATATTCGCGCATCTCAGGATTTTTTTAATTTCTTGTCGATAAAAGGCGGAATCCCAATAATCTATATTAATAAGTAAGTGAAAAAGAAGAATTATGGTAAAATTCATCGAATCGGAACTCGTCTTATTGAAGAATGAGATAGACGAAATGTGGACATTGGTATATAACCAGCTTGATCGGGCGGGAGAGGCTGTGCTTACGCTTGATAAAGAGCTGGCGCAGCAAGTGATGGTGCGCGAACGGCGGGTGAATGCTTTTGAGCTGAAGATCGATAGCGATGTGGAAGACATCATCGCTCTGTACAACCCGGTGGCTATCGATCTGCGTTTTGTGCTGGCCATGTTTAAGATTAATACGAATTTGGAGCGGTTGGGTGACTTTGCGGAAGGCATTGCACGCTTTGCCATCAATTGTGCGGAACCGGCTTTGGATTCGGAACTGATCAAAGACTTGCGGTTGGAAGAAATGGTGCGTCAGGTATTGTCGATGCTTGAATTGGCCAAGAAATCGTTGGTGGAAGAAAGCTTGGACTTGGCAACGTCAGTCTTTGCCAAAGACAATTTGCTGGACGAAATCAACGCGCATGCCACAAATGTGCTGGCAGACTATATAAAGAAGCATCCCGAAAGTGCGGCACTCTGCTTGGAGCTGGTCAGTGTATTCCGCAAGCTGGAACGCTCAGGCGACCACATTACCAACATGGCTGAGGAAATCGTATTCTTCATCGATGCCAAAGTATTGAAGCATAGCGGTCGCACCGACGAGCATTATATGGAGTGAAACAAGGACATCGTTTTTAGGATAATTTGAGATTTTGGGGGCTTTCTGGAGGTTAATTCGCTCTCAGAACCGTGTTCTGGTGTAGAAAAATGCTGTGATTTGATAACAAATCCAAATATATTGCTGGAAAGATGTTATAGGACATGTTTTTTAATTTGGTTGGTATCTCCAAAAGCCGCTATATTTGCAGCGTTATCCTGAAAACAATCTTTTTACCTTAAAAAAAACTAATACCTATTGAAAACTGAAAAGGAGGCTTTGTGAAAAGCTTCCTTTTTTAATTTCGTACCTCGGACGGATTTTCGGCTCGCAAAAAGAAAGGATCAGACGGGAAATACGGTTGCGAAGCATTATTGGATACTTGGCCAACGAAGCAATAATAAAAGCAAAGTATCCTATAATACTTGGGCAAGTAACCTATAATGTCTTTGGGGGATGTTCCGGCTGATTTTGGCGGGAGAATATCAGCCAAATGCGGAAAAAGCATTATTTTTGCGGCAGAAAAGACTTAAATGCAATAATCACTATTATCATGTTTTCTGGAATTGTAGAAGAATGCGCCACTTTGGTGGCCATGGTCAAGGAGCAGGAAAACGTGCATTTCACGTTCCGTTGCTCTTTCGTAAATGAGTTGAAAATTGATCAGAGCGTCTCCCACAACGGAGTATGCCTTACGGTCGTGTCCAAAACCGATGACACCTACACGGTAACTGCCATGAAAGAGACGCTGGAACGTTCCAACTTGGGCGGTCTGCACGTGAGCGATGAAGTCAATGTGGAACGCAGCATGCTGATGAACGGCCGGCTGGACGGGCACATAGTCCAAGGGCATGTGGATCAGACAGCCGAGTGCATCGGTGTGGAAGATGCTGAGGGCAGCTATTATTTCACTTTCCGCTATGCGTTTGACAAGGAGATGGCGCGTCGCGGCTATCTGACGGTGGACAAAGGGTCGGTGACTGTGAACGGAGTCAGCCTGACCGTATGCAATCCAGCTGATGACACCTTCCAGGTGGCTATCATTCCTTACACTTTTGAGCACACTAATTTCCATTCCATCCAGGTGGGGAGTGTGGTCAATCTTGAGTTTGACATCATCGGCAAGTACATCAGCCGCCTGATCCAATTTCAGTAAGAGAATCGGGGAAAGGATCATCCGTATTCTTTCCTTCTCATAGGTCTTTGAGCAGCACTTGGCTGGCGTCTCGGTAATAATCTTCCCGCGCTTTCATCAGTGTCTTCCACTCGTCACTGAACTCATGCTCTTTGTCCACCTTGAAATTCTCCGAACCGTGGGTGTACAGACGGTCCAGCAGGTTGGCCACACTCATGTGGTGGATGTCAAAAGAAGGCATGTAGGCGATGTCGCCGCTTTTCTCGTCTATATTCACTTCGTGTATCAGTCCGGTTTCCTGCAGCTCATACAACGTTTGTTGGGTGAGCCGCATGGGAATCTGGCAAGTCTCCGAGATGCGCTCAGCTGTGTAGGGCGGTTCGTCTTTGGCGAACTGCTTGGTGATGAGCGACATGACAAGCACGCATACAAAGTCACGGTATCGGCGGCTCACATTGCGTGTGTCGGCGTCGAAGCTGAAATCATTGATGTGCTGTCCGGCGTATGTCAGTTCCGCGCCGAAGAGACAGATGCTCCACGAGATCTGCAGCCAGAGCAGAAACATGGGCAGCGCGGCGAAACTGCCATAGATGGCGTTGTAGCGCGACACCCACAACTGGCTGCTGATGTAGAGAAACTGAAACGCCTGATGGGCCGTACCGGCCAGAATGCCGGCCACTAATGCGTGGCGCAGTTTCACTTTGGTGTTGGGCATGAATACATAAAGGGCCGTGAACATGCCCCATGCCAGAATAAACGGCAAGAGGTGGATCAGGAATTGGCTGATGGGAGCCAGAAGAGCGAAGTTCTCTATGTTTTTCAGCATGGTGCTCATGAAGATGGAGAGACCGCCGGACACGACCAGCAAGATGGGAATCAGCAGAAGCATGGAAAAATAGTCCGTGATTTTGCGGTAGATGTTACGGGGCTTTTTCACCTGCCAGATGCGGTTGAAGGTGATCTCCATCGCATTGATCAGGTTGATGACCGACCATAGCAGCATGATCAGACCCACGCCGATGAATATGCCGTTTTTGGTCTGGGACAGGTATGACTCTACAAACTGGAAGATATATTCCGTGGCTTCCGACGGGCCTCCGAATCCGCTGACAATCTGGTCGCGCATGAAATTGTCAAACCCGAAGCCCCGGGCGATGGCAAACACCACGGCCAGAATGGGGACAATGGCCAGCAGTGTGCTGTAGGTGAGGGCGGCGGCCTTGTTCATGAGGCGGTCCTGTGTGAATCGCGAGACGCAGAGATAGATGGTCTTGATGATGTTGTAGAGGGAAAACGTGGTGCGTGTAACCTCGTCTTCGGTGATGCGCCAAATGTCGTAGGTCAGAAATTTCCAAAGGGCGGCGATTCGTCTGTTCATGGCGGATTGGAGAAAAAGGGTTAAACAGAAAAAAAGCAGTCAGCCTATAAGCCGGGTTCTGTCGAGGCCTGTCATTTATCTGAGTGGCATGTCACCATGCGCACTTTAGCGGTCTACCCTCCGACGTGGAGCGAGCAACTCTCATAATGCCGGTTTACATGACCTTACAACTCCCAAGACGCACAGCCTTTACGTCACCGCAAAGCTGGCAGGCTCTTACCCTGCCTTCTCACCCTTACCTTCGTGCTCCAAAGAGCGCGGAGGCGGTTGTTTTCTTCTGCGTTACTCCATTCTTGCGAACAGCTTTCTGTTAGGAAGTGGGATGCTCTGTGTTGCCCGGACTTTCCTCATGCGCCGTGACGCGCATGCGACAGACTGGCCAACTGCTTCGTGGGGCAAAGATAGGCATTTTTTCTGGAAAATGTGCTATGAGGGTTAAACTTCAGGGCAGCCGCATCAAAATTATAGTTAGTTATAGTCAAAAAGAAATGGTTTGCGAATTACACAAATGGAACTTAAGA
>CALUOU010000066.1 GCA_944322335.1 uncultured Bacteroides sp. | reverse complement strand
ACCGCACGCGTGAGACAGAAGCGGCCGACAATCGCCTTCCACCTCTTGCCCCATCCTAATCAGACTGATTTTGTGACATGACAGGCTTGATTTCACACCTTTTCAAGCCTATTATGATCAGAATAAGGCTTGAAAGCTTCACGCTTTCACCTTGATCACAAAGCAGTGTGAATCAGAACATTTCGGTGAAAGGAGGGGCTTGCTTTCACCTTTCACACCGATCTTTCACCCGTCTGCCCGCAGAAGCAACCCCAGTCCATCATTCACCGATACATACTGGTTACCAACATTTTCCGGTGAAACTTCACCAAGAGACTTCCTGAACAACACTCGAAATCCATAAAGGATGTGAATGTTTCACGCTTTTGTGAAAACCGCCCGAAAGAAAGTAAAACATCTCACCTTGTCAACAAAGAGCCTCAGATACAGATGGCACAGACCGGTGATGGACATAATCACAAAACATGCAGACCGCACAGCTCCCGCCGGCCGTTTCCGGCCCGTGAACTTGCACAGTCTGCACATCTTTATGTCCTATGCAGGAGTGTCATCGTCCTCCTGTGACAAACGCTGTAAATCGGGCTTTTCTTTCACGTATCTCCAAACGATTCATCCTTTTTTCATTCCGCCACATAGCCCTCCACCTCCACTTCCGCCAGTTTCGGTCGCACACCCTCGGCTTGGAACGGGAAGGAGAAGCGCACAAAACGGGCACGGACGGGCGTCTCAAGCCGCAGGCTCCATATGGACTGATCCCACTGTTTCCACTCGGCAATGGGCTGCCAACGCTTGTTGTCGGCCGAGGCTTCCACCACGCAAGCGCCTGTGGAGGAGGAGGCAAAGGTGACCTTTACCTGCCGCAGATCCAAGGTGCGCTCGACATCCAAGGTCAGATAAGCGCGGACATCGGCGGCTTCCGGCTGCCAATAGGTGGCTGGGTCGCCGTCAGCGGCAAGACCGGCGGAATGCCCCTTCACAGACGTGCTGACAAAAACAGGGCTGTCCACGCCGTAACGCTGCAAAGCCCTTTCGGCCTGCCGCGTGAAACGGACATACGGACGGCTTTCCGGCTGCCAGGCCGTATCGGGATCATAAGCCGGCGCGCCTACAAAGCTCAACTCCAGGCGTGAAGGCTCCAGCCCGGGCGAAGTGGCCTCCACCACCGTGCGTCCGGAATAGTAGGCACGCAGGGCGATGGCCGCCTTGCCGTCCTGAATGCGGATGTCGCTGTCGGCAGAGAAATCGATGGCGCGGCCCGTGGGGAACTCTCCGGGACCGGAGACAATGGTCAGGCGCACGTCTGGGCTGTTGGACAGCTCACGCCCTTCGGCATCGAGCACACTGACGACGAGCTGCACATCGTCCGTCCCGTCGGCACGGATGCCTGCCGTCTTCGAGGCGGTCAGCCATAAGTGGGCAGGCACACCCTCTTGCGGCCACTGCGGGGGAGTCTGATGGCCATACTCGTTGCGATACCAATACCAGGAGCGTTTCGGCAGGCGGAAATAGTCCACAATGCCCATCTTGCCCATTTGCGGACCGAAGATGCTGCCATGGTCAAACCCACACCAGATGATCTGTCCGCTCCGCCAAGGCCGTCCGCGCCAGCCACGGTCAACGGCCAAGTCTCCCCAACCGGGACGGTATTCGCCGGGACGGTCGGTCGTGGTGGATCCGTATTCGGTCACTACGTTGGGGATGCCCGGATTCTGAAAGTCAGCTATGCGGGCACCGTCGCCGTTGTAACCGGCCACGTCACCGATCAGGTCTATGCGGTCTTCGCCCAACGGGCGCTGCACGCCTCCCAAAGCGGCCGGGCGGGTAGGATCCAGCTCATGCGCCTTGGCCACCATCTTTTTCAGCAAGCCGCGCACGCCGGGCAGAGTCTGGTCTTCCGTAAAGAACGGCTCGTTGCACATGCTCCATGCCACGATGGAGGGATGGTTGCGGTGAATGCGGATCATGGCTGCCAGCTGCTGAAGCACGTTCCGCTCGAAACTGGCCGTGTCAGCAGGGTTGGAAGGATAAGCGCCAGCCGTCCATCCGCCGTCCGCCTTTTCGCCGGCAGTGCTCCAGAAGCAGAACTCGCTCCAGAACATCATGCCCGCACGGTCGCACGCGTCGCTGAAGGCAGGCGAGTGGGGATAGTGGCTGCCACGGATCATGTTGAAGCCGGCTTCCTTCATCATGTCGACATCGCGCCTCATGGCCGCCTCCGTGACGGCATCGCCCCATCCGGCCTGATCCTGATGGACGTTGGCGCCATGGAAATAGAAGTGTTCGCCGTTGAGGAAAAAGCCTTTGTCGGCCGTCCACTCAAACCAGCGGAAGCCGAAGGTGACGGCATCGTTGTCCACAGGCGTACCGTTGACATAAAGCTCGCTCTCCAAGGTATAGAGGTTGGGGCAGACGGGATCCCACAAGGCCGGGTCGTGGATGGGACGGGTCTCCAGATCGAACACGACAATGGTGTCCGGCCCGACGGTGGCTTCTGTCTGCCGGTGAGCGACGGTGCGTCCCGACGGATTGACCACTCTCACACGGAGCAGGCATTGGGCCTCGCTGTCGGTGTTGTTCACCACTTCCGAGGAGACGCGCACCGTGGAGCGCCTTCCTTTCTCGGCCGCCAGAGTAGGGGTGGTGACGGATGTCCCGTACCAAGTGATGTGTACCGGATGTTTCTTCACGAGACGCACGTTGCGGTAGATGCCTCCGCTGAACACGTGCTCTCCGCCGCGCGGGGCGATGTCTGGCTGCCACAAGTTGTTGACACGCACGGCCAAGAGGTTCTCTCCCAGCCTGGCATAACGGGTGATATGCGCGTTGAAGCCCGTATATCCTCCCCGGTGCTTGCCCACATACTGGCCGTTGACGTAGATCTCGGCTTCCTGGAACACGCCGTCGAACTCCAGGAAGAGGTCGCGTTTCATGTCCCCGGCATCCAAAGTGAAGGTCTTGCGGTACCATCCGTACCCGGTATAAAACTCGCTCGACATAAAATAAGGTATGCTAAACGAGTGGGGGAGGCCGATGTGTTCCCATGCGGAATCATCGAAACCAATCTTTTCAGCTCCAGGATGGTCACCGCGCAGGTATGTCCATTCCCTATTCAAGTTCACAACTTCACGCTCTGTCGCAAAGGCTTGCAAGCCTATGCACAAGCAGCAGGCGATACACCAGAATGCAATCAGTCTTTTCATGGCACGATAAGTAATTTGGTTCACAACTAAAATTCAACTTCAGGCAGAAAGCCCAAACAAAGGTAGAAAATATCCGCATTCCTTCCACCTTTTTCCCTTAAGAAAAACGCTTTTTCTTCCTTTTTTAACGACAAAACCTATCAATCGGTCGCCTTTTATAAGGTTTTCATAGGCAATATGTGTAGTTTTCTCCCGATTTCTTGCGTATAATTAAAAAGATGCGTTATTTTTGCGCATTCATTTCAACAAATAAGAAGTATGGCTGACGACTCTTTATTTTTGATTGACATAGACCGGATCCTTCAGGAGAAAGCCCCGAAACAGTCGAAGTACATTCCGAAGTTCGTAGTGTCCTACCTGAAACGCATTGTGCATCAGGATGAGCTGAACGGATTCCTCCGGCAGGCGAAAGACAAGACGGGGGTGGACTTTCTGAAAGCCTGTCTGGACTTTCTGGATGCCAGACTGGTGGTGAAGGGCGAGGAAAATCTGCCCGAAGACGGATTGTACACCTTTGTTTCCAACCATCCGCTGGGAGGGCAAGACGGACTGGCGTTAGGCTATGTGCTGGGCACTCACTACCAGGGAAAGGTGAAATACCTGGTGAACGACCTGCTGATGAACCTGCACGGGCTGGCGCCTCTCTGCATCCCCATCAACAAGACGGGACGGCAGAGCCGGGATTTTCCCAGACTGGTGGAGTCCGGTTTCGCCTCGGACAACCAGCTCATCATGTTTCCAGCCGGTCTCTGCTCCCGGCGCAGGAATGGCGTGATACGCGATCTGGAGTGGAAGAAGGCTTTTATCGTAAAGAGTGTGGAACACCGCCGCGACGTGGTGCCTATCCATTTCGACGGACGGAACTCCAACTTCTTCTACAACCTGGCCAACGTGTGCAAGGCATTGGGCATCAAGTTTAACATCGCCATGCTCTACCTGGCCGATGAAATGCTGAAAAACCGGCACAAGACGTTCACCATCACCATCGGGAAGCCCATCCCCTGGCAGACGTTCGACAAGTCTCGATCACCCTTGCAATGGGCGCAATACGTGAAAGACATTGTCTACAAACTAAAAATAGAGAAATAAGTTACACAAACTCAATATGGAAGATATTATTAAACCAATAAGCAAAGACCTGCTGAAAGCGGAATTGACGGAAGACAAACGCCTTCGCATGACCAACAAAAGCAACAACCAGATCTACATTGTCACCGCACAAGACTCGCCCAACACCATGAAGGAAATCGGACGCTTGCGCGAAATCGCCTTCCGTGCCGCAGGGGGAGGAACAGGCATGTCGATGGACATTGACGAGTATGACGTGATGGACCATCCTTACAAGCAGCTGATCGTATGGAACCCTGAAGCCGAAGAGATCCTGGGCGGGTACCGCTACCTCCAGGGGACGGATGTCCGCTTCGACGAAAACGGCGCTCCCATCCTCGCCACCTCACACATGTTCCATTTCTCCGATAAGTTCCTGAAAGAATATCTTCCCACCACCATCGAACTGGGACGGTCTTTTGTCACCTTAGAATATCAGTCCACACGCTCCGACCGAAAGGGACTGTTCGCGCTGGACAACCTTTGGGACGGGCTGGGCGCTCTCACGGTGGTGATGCCCAACGTGAAATACTTCTTCGGAAAAGTCACCATGTACCCCAACTACAACCGTCGCGGACGTGACATGATCCTCTACTTCATGCGCAAGCACTTCGGCGACAAGGAAGGACTGGTGACACCCATGGAGCCTATCCAGCTGGAAACCGATCCAGAGGAACTGGCCACCCTGTTCTGCAAAGACTCTTTCAAGGATGACTACAGGATTCTGAACTCTGAAATCCGCAAACTGGGCTACAACATCCCGCCTCTGGTCAACGCCTACATGAGCCTCAGCCCCACCATGCGGATGTTCGGCACCGCCATCAACTATGAGTTTGGCGACGTGGAAGAGACGGGCATCCTGATTGCCGTGGATGAGATTCTGGCAGAAAAGCGGATGCGCCACATCCAGTCGTTCATCGAAGACGAGCCGGAAGCGCAGAGCTTCACTTGGGGAGGAAAGAAGATCTTCCTGTGATCCGGCAGACGGACAAGCAGATAAGCGGACAAGACTGGCGTGCGCCTTTTTGTCCGCTCAGGAAAACTCAGGCAGGCTGTTTCCGTTGATTTTACGGTACAGGTCCAGCGCGAACACGTCCGTCATGCCCGACACATAGTCCAATACGGCCTGAATGCGCTCACCCAACGTGCCGGCACGGATGCTGTATTGGGTGGAGACCCGGTTGATGAGCAACTGCGAATAAGCTTTTTCCGGCGAGCGGACTGCTTCTATCATCAGTTCCAGCAGGGTGCTGATGATGCGGAAACCGGCCAGCTCTATATCCACCACGTCCCGCGAACGGTATATCTTCTCGGCGGCCACTTCCGAACAATGCGCATAAGCGGCGGCCGGCAGATCGGCGATGTGGGTGATGAGCGTGCCTTGGAAACTGCCCGCCAGGATGGATGCCTCGTTGCGCAAGAAAGCCTGTGCACATTCCTTCACCAGAAGCCCTACCACACACGAGCGCAAGTAGGCTATCTGCTCGTTCACGTCGCTGACAATGCGGAATATCTCCTGCATATGCTCTTGCCGGTCTTCGGGGAAGTAGGAGAGAAACAGCTCTTTGGTCTCACGGGTGGTGAGGATACGCAGCTTGTGGGCGTCTTCGATATCCATCAGCTGGTAACAAATGTCGTCCGCAGCCTCCACCAAATAGACCAGCGGATGACGGGCATACCGCAAAGGAGCCTCGTTCAGCCGCTTCATGCCAAGCGATCCGGCAATGCGCCGGAAACTGGCCTCCTCGGTGGCAAAGAAGCCGAATTTGGACTTCGTGCCCGCCAGCGTAGAGGCATAAGGATACTTCACGATGCTGGCCAAGGTGGAGTAAGTCAACACATATCCGCCTTTGCGCCGTCCCTCAAACTGGTGTGTCAGCAGGCGGAAGGCATTGGCGTTCCCTTCAAAATGAATCAGGTCTTCCCATTGCGCCTCAGGCAGCAGCGCCTGCAATTCCATGCCCTTCCCTTCCGAAAAATAGGTGGAAATGGCCCGCTCGCCGGAATGCCCAAAGGGAGGATTGCCCAAATCATGAGCCAGACAAGCGGCAGACACGATGGCACCGATCTCCGACACATAGGACGTTCGCAGCTCCGGATGGATGTCCAGCAACGCCTTGGACACATCGTTGCCCAACGAACGCCCGACGCACGAGACTTCCAGGCTGTGGGTCAGACGGTTGTGCACAAAAATGCTGCCCGGCAACGGAAAGACTTGTGTCTTGTTCTGCAAGCGGCGGAAAGGAGCGGAAAAGACCAGACGGTCGTAGTCACGCTGAAATTCAGAACGGTTCTCTTCCTGCGGACGGTGATACTCTTCCAGACCGAAGCGCTTGGGAGAGATAAGGGTATTCCAGTTCATCATGCGGCACATGTAAGTTTATGAAGTTATGGGGTTTTGTGTCTATTAAAGGTGACTAAGCGACGGGGAGGTGTGCGCGTCGGCCTTGTCCTCTTGCCCCTTCGTCCCCTGATATACATTATTTAACTGCAAATGTATAACTATTTAGTGCAAAATCCGTATTTTCGCCCGTTAATTAGGAGAAAAACTCCGCAGATTTCAGAAAACAAACCAACTACATATATACATTATGCTGACAATACCCATTATCAATCACTCCAAACATCCTCTTCCCGCCTATGCCACAGACCTCTCGGCAGGAATGGATCTCCGTGCCAATCTTGACGCTCCTCTCACACTGGCTCCCTTGCAGCGCGGACTGGTGCCCACCGGACTGCACATCTCCCTGCCCGCAGGCTTTGAGGCGCAAGTGAGACCCCGCAGCGGACTGGCCCTGAAACGGGGAGTGACAGTGCTTAACGCGCCTGGCACCATCGACGCGGACTATCGTGGAGAAATCTGTGTCATTCTGGTCAACCTCTCCTCCGAACCTTTCGTGGTGGAAGACGGCGAACGCATTGCCCAACTGGTCATTGCCCGCCACGAGCAAGCCAGCTGGCAACCCGTAGAGACATTGGACGAGACAGAACGCGGCACCGGCGGGTTCGGACACACGGGGACGGTTTGAGCGGACTGACAGGCTGACGAGACCCGCACGACAACGGCTTGCACCCGGAATTCGGTTCAGCCGCAGACCTTTCCGCCTGCGGCGGAATCATAACAAGGATTAAAATTGACATGAAGAATCTATGAAGATCAACCAAAAACTTATTCTTTTTCTGCTGGCAATCGGCTTGCTGTGTCCTGCCTTGGCGGAAGCGCAGACTGCCGACACACTGACGGAAGAGCAGACACGCAAATACGAGTACTACTTTCTGGAGTCCATCCGCCTGAAAATGCAGCAAAAATATGATGCGGCTTTCGACATGCTGCAACACTGCGTAAGCGTGATGCCGAACGCCGCCTCCGCCCACTATGAGCTGGCACAATATTACGCCTACCTGAAACAGCCCCAGAAAAGTGAGGCTGCCTTGGAAAAAGCGGTAAAGTATGCACCAGACAATTACTGGTACTGCCAAGGCTTGGCCAACCTCTACCTGCAGAACGAAGAAACAGACAAGGCCGCCGAACTCTTGAGACAGATGGCAGAGCGTTTCCCGGACAAGCTGGATCCGCTCTACTTCCTGCTGAACATCTACAACTCTCAGCAGGAATATGAAGACATGCTCGGCATACTCAACAAGCTGGAGGCGCGTCTCGGCAAGAACGAGCAGTTCAGCAAGGAGAAGTTCCGCGTCTATCGCGAAATGGGGGAGAACAAGAAAGCCATTGCCGAAATGCAAAGCCTGGCAAACGAATTTCCCAAAGAGCTGCGTTACCAGATTCTCCTGGGGGATGCCTACATGGAAGTCTCTGCCGAAGAGAATACCGAAAGCAAAGCATACAGCCTCTATCAGCAAGTGCTGAAAGAAGAGCCGGACAATGCTCAAGCCATGTATTCGCTGGCCAACTATTACAACGAGACGGGAGAGGACTCCCTGTATGAACAGCAGACGGAAGCCCTCTTGCTGAACCGCAAGGTGGAGCCTGCTGTCCGTGCCGAGGTCTTGCGCCAGTTCATCGTCCGGGGAGAGATGAACCAGAGAGACAGCCTGAGCATCATCCGTTTCTGTGACCGCGTGATGGAAACTGACCCCGAAGACGCCGGCATCCCCCTGATCTATGCCCAATACCTGCTTTCAAAGAACATGAATGAAAAAGCACAGCCCGTATTGCATCAAGCGCTCGACCTCGATCCCACCAACGCCTTCGCACGGCTGGTCCTCCTGGGCGAAGCGGCCAAGCGGGAAGACTATCCGGCATTGACCGACCTGTGTGAAGGCGGCATAGAGACCAACCCGGACCGACTGGAATTTTATTTCTATCTGGCCATTGCCTACAGCCAGGACGAACGGACACAAGATGTCATCAATGTCTGCCGACAAGCCCTGCAACATATCACCAAGGACAGCGACAAAAAGATTGTCTCTGATTTCTATACCATCATAGGAGACGCTTACCACACATTGGGCGACAATGAGAAAGCTTACGAGGCATATGACTCCGCATTGGGCTATAATCCCGACAACATAGGAGCGCTCAACAACTATGCTTATTACCTCTCTTTGCAACGCCGCGACCTGGACAAAGCTCAGGACATGAGTTACCGGACAATCAAAGCCGAACCGACCAATGCCACTTATTTGGACACGTATGCCTGGATCCTCTTTGAACAAGGCAACTATGCCGAAGCACGCCTCTACATCGATGATGCCATAAAGAATGGAGGCGGGGAAAGTGAGGACGTGCTGGAACATTGCGGAGACATTTATTACATGACCGGAGATGTGGACGGCGCAGTGCGCTACTGGCAACAGGCTCTCGAAAAAGGGAGCCAGTCGCCGACCTTGCCTGAAAAAATAAAGAAGAAGAAATACATTGAGCAGAAAGCGATGGGAGATGATGAACAATGAGCGGCCTGTGATGGGACCGTATTTATCATTAACCGCGAAACGCCAATCACCAATCACTATAAACACTAACCACCAACAAATGCGCCATTCATATTATTGGATCACCCTCTTGTGCGCCGTCCTCCTGATGGGAGTGGCAGGATGCCGCACCTCACGCAATGCCATGGAAGGCAGTGCGGCGAGCCATTGCCTTTCGTCAAAAGTGAAACTGACCATTCCGCAACACAATTCTGTGTTCACTGTCAACGGCACGCTAAAGCTGAAAAACGGCGAACGCATGCAGGTCTCTTTTCTGATGCCGATTCTCCGCACCGAGGTGGCCCGCATCGACCTGACTCCAGACGAGATCCTGCTGGTAGACCGCATGGGCAAGCGTTACGCACAAATCACCCGCGAAGAATTGAAAGGCATCCTGCCCCGCAAGGCCGATTTTGCCCATCTGGAGAAACTGCTCTACAAGGCCGCCCGCCCTGACGGCAAACGCATTCTGGAAGGCAAAGATCTCGGCTTGTCCAAGCTGGAAAGGGGGAGGCTGGAGCTGTATGACTTCTCCAACGAGCCTTTCGAGCTGGCACCCACCAAATTGTCCTCACGCTACAAGCGTGTGGAGATGGAAGAGATTCTGGAACTGCTGATCGCTTTAAGCTTATAGGTCTATGAAAGTGTTCCGCCGTCTGTTTTGTGTGGGAGTGACGGTTTGCTGCCTCTGTCCCATGCTTTATGCCCAGTCCAATCAACTGATCAAGGAGCTGGAGAACAGACGTGGCACCCTGCAGCAGCAAATAGCCGAAACGGAATCTTTGCTGACAAACACCAGCCGCGACGTGAGCAGCCTGCTCGACAACCTGACATCACTGACCGGGCAAATCGAGGAACAGCGCAGCTACATCGCTTCCTTAAATGCCGATGCCGACACGATCGCCAGCGAAATAAACCGCCTGAACCAGCAATTGTCCTTGCTCCAATATGACCTGAATGACAAACGGGAAAAATATGCGGCCGCTTTACGTTTCATGCAAAGGCATCGGTCTGCCGAAGAGAAACTTTTGTTCATCTTTTCTGCTAAAACCCTGGCGCAGAGCTACCGCCGCTTGCGGCACATGCGCGATTATGCGGCCTATCAGCAGCGACAAGGAGAAGAAATCATGCGCCATCAAAAAGCGGCCCGACTGAAACAAGCCGAACTGCAAATGGTGAAAGCTGCCCAAGACAGCCTTCTGGCACTATGCCGCACCGAACAGGAAAAGCTGGAAAACCAAGAAAAAGAGCAGCGCGCACTGATAGCCGGATTGCAACGCCGCCAGCGCGCGCTGAGAAACGAGATAGCCCGCAAACAACGGGAAGCCAATCAGCTCAACGTCCAAATCGACCGCTTGATCAACGAAGAGATAGAAAAGAAAATCACCTCTAACCCCTCTGCCGGAAAAGAAAAAAAAGCTTCATCCGCCCCCTATCGCATGAGCTCCGACGAGATCCGGCTCTCTGGAAGCTTTGAGAACAACCGCCGCCGACTCCCGGCTCCCATCACCGGCCCCTATCTCATAGTCAGCCACTACGGGCAATACGCGGTCAAGGGACTGCGGCACGTCAAACTGGACAACAAGGGGATCAACCTTCAAGGGAGGCCGGGCGCACAAGCGCGTGCCATCTTCCATGGACAGGTGACAGCTGTCTTCCAGCTCAACGGACTCTTCAACGTCCTCATCCGGCACGGAGCCTACATCTCGGTCTATTGCAACTTGGCCTCTACCCGCGTCAAAATCGGTGATGAAGTACAGACCGGACAGGAGCTTGGCCCCATCTTTTACGACGATGCTGAAGATAACCGCACTGTGCTGCATTTCCAATTGCGAAAAGAAAAACAAAAACTGAATCCGGAGAATTGGCTGGATCTCTGATTATCCAATGAAGGATCAGACGGAAAATACGGTTGCGAAGCATGATTGTATACTTGGCCAACGAAGCAATAATACTTTGGCAAGTAACCTATGCTGCTGAAAAAAGCCCGGACAGGACTTTGTCCCGATGATCAACCTGCTTCTTCCAACTACCTTGCAACCGGCTTTTCGGACTGCCCCCAAATGAATAGAGAGCATCCTGAAGAGGAACGAACCAAAAGGGCATAAAAAAAGGAGTACCGCTGTACTCCAACCTTTTGTTAACCTTAATCTAATACCATGAAAAACACAGTGCAAAGGTAAGGGCTTTCAGCATATCCTCCAAACAATCCCTATAAAATCTTATGTTTTATAGCATATTTTAAGAACTGAACACGGGCTTTAACCGTTTATCACCATAATATTTCAGCTTAGCCTTGCAGCAAGGATTTCACTTCCGCCTCATCTTTATGCAACTGCGCCACCAATTCTTCCAAAGAGCCGAATTTCCGCTCGCCACGAGTACGGGCTACAAAAGTAACGCGCAAAGCGTGTTGGTAAATGTCTGCATGAAAACCGAAAAGATTCACTTCAATGCTGCGTTCCGGCCCGTTGCCCAAGGTAGGACGCCGGCCAATGCTCAGCATGCCGCCCCAACGGCAGCCGTCCACATCCACCCACACCGCATAGACACCATCGGCCGGTATCAGCTTGTCTGGACTATTCACTTGCACATTGGCTGTGGGGAATCCCAGCCTGCGGCCCACCTGATGCCCGCTGACCACCGTTCCCTGCAGGAAATAGTCATAGCCCAACGCCTCGTTTGCCTCTTCCACCCGTCCGTCAGCCAACAGCCGGCGTATCCATGAGGAACTGATGTTGACATCTTTTCCGCCTATCCGATCAGAAAACGCACGAGCCGGCACGACCTCCATCCCCAATTCCTGCCCGTAGCGCATATAGTCTTCAAACCCTTCGCTGCGGTTGTGGCCGAAACGGTGGTCATAGCCAATCACCAACACCGCTATCTGATAACGCCGCTTCAAAATGGACATGAAATCGCGGGCGGAAAGGGAAGCCAGCCGGGGAGTAAAGTCCAGCATCAGGCAAGTGTCAACGCCCGTGGCAGCCAGCAAGTCGGTCTTTTCCTGACAGGTGGTAAGCAGACGCAACTGACAATCGGGCTGCGTCACCCTTCGGGGATGTACAGGAAAGGTCACGACAGACGCTGCCAGTCTCCGGAGGGAAGCCGCCTCGCGCACCTGCTCAATCAGGTAACGGTGCCCCCGATGCACACCGTCAAAAAAGCCGATGGCCGCCACAGACGGGCGGTTATCTGAAAAGGTGGCTCCAATCTTCATGCGGTTCAGGAGTATAAACGGCAATGCCAAAAGTCTCGGCCACACGGCAATTTTCGACTGAATCGTCGATAAACAACGTCTCTTCCGGCCGGAGCTCCGCGTCTTCCAGCACAGTGCGGAAGATAGCAGGGTCTGGTTTCGCCAAATTCAAACGAAAAGACAAGTAAATGCGCTCAAAATAATCCTCCACGTTCTGACCCTGATACGGGAAAGCATGCTCCAACGACCACTGCCAATGCAATTCATTGGTGTTGCTCAGCAAGAACAAACGGTAACGCTGTCTCAACTGTAACAAAAGCTCAAGCTTTTCAGCGGGGATTCCCACTAAAAAGCTGTTCCAAGCACGGTCTATTTCCGCATCGGCCACCGGGTGTCCGGCACAGGCACGCACCTGATCACGGAATTGGGCTGTGGTAAGCTGCCCTTTCTCATAGCGCTGCAAGAAATCTTCCTGATGATATATGCCCAAGAGGCTTTCCACGCCTTGCAGTCCCAATTGCTGGAAGTTGGCGACGCAACGCTGACGGTCCAGGTCGATCAGCACGCCGCCAAAATCGATCAGCAAATTCTTTATCCCAGCCTTAACCATCAGCCTGCCACGTTTTTATGCTGTTTCAACCGCTTGATGCCACGGACAATCTCACCAACCCACAAAACAACCGAAGTGCCAGCCGTGATGTAGACCCACTCCATCAGCGAAAGAGGCTCTGTACGGAACACCTTTCCGCCAAAGTTCACGATGATGATCTGTCCTACCAGAATGATCAGCGCCACACCCAGCATGCCCAACGCATGGCTGGCATCCTTGAATATAGAATGGTTGGTGCCGAAAACGCTTGCATTGAAAAGATTCCAGAACTGAAGCATCACAAATATGGTGAAGAAGATGGTCAGATAGTGTACGCTCATTTCTCCATTGGGCAACAAGCCGTCGGGCAAGCCCTTGAAATAGACCAGCAAGCCCATCAGCAACGCCAGGAAGACCAGTCCCACCCCAAAGATGTTGTTACGCATGGCAGGAGTAATGATGAAATCCGTACGCTTCCGGGGCTTCTCGTTCATCACGTCCATGCTTGGGGCTATGGAAGCCAAGGCCATGGCCGCAAAAGTATCCATGATGAGATTGACCCACAACATCTGTGTCACCGTCAACGGCAAAGAAGTCCCGAAGAAAGCGCCCAGCAGCACACTGAGCAGCGCCACCACATTGATGGTGAGCTGGAACACGATGAAGCGTTGGATGTTCTTGTAGAGCGAACGTCCCCACATCACCGCCGTGGCTATGCTGTGGAAAGAGTCGTCCAGCAGAGTGATATCGCTGGCCTCCTTCGCAACGGAAGTGCCTGTACCCATCGAAAGTCCCACCTGAGCGTGATTCAGGGCGGGAGCATCGTTGGTCCCGTCTCCCGTGACTGCCACCACGGCACCCTTCTGCTGCAACAGCTGCACAAGGCGTTGCTTATCCATGGGGCGCGCCCGGCTCATCACCTTGAGGTCAAGCACCCGTTCGAGCGCCTCCTCATCAGAAAGGGCGGCAAATTCCGCGCCGGTGATGCGGTTGCGTTCGGTGTCTCCCGGTTGCCACAAACCGATCTGACGGGCAATCTCGGTAGCCGTTCCCGGCGTGTCGCCCGTCACGATCTTCACACTGATGCCTGCCGACTGGCAGCGTTTCACAGCTTCGGGCACATCAGGACGGATGGGGTCGCTGATGGCAAAGATGCCCAAGAAGGTCATGCCGCCTTCAGCCACCAGTTCGGGACAGTCAGCAGAAGCGTCTTCGGGAACAAACTTATAAGCCAGCCCCAAGGTACGCATCGCTTTATTCTGGTAAGCGAGCAATTGCCCGTTGTTCTGCTCCACCTGATCGGCCGAAAGGTTACACTTGCTCATCACAATCTCAGGCGCACCTTTTATATATAACACACGCCTCTTCTGAATGGGGGAATCGACCAGCGTAGCCATGTACTTGCGCTCCGTGGAGAAAGTCAGCTGGTCAACCACTTTCGCCCCTTCACGCAACGGCATATAGTCCTTTCCACGGGCATTCAGCCAAAGCAGCAGAGCGACTTCCGTAGGATTTCCCACTCCCGACGGCTTGCCGCCTTCTGTCTTCTCTTCCAGAAAAGCGGTAGAATTGGCGGCAATGCCTTCTGCGACCAGATCCGGCTGGCTCTCATCCACCTTGGCTTCATACACTTGCATCAAGTTCTGAGTAAGGGTGCCGGTCTTATCCGTACAGATGACAGTAATGGCGCCCATGGTCTCACAGGCATGCATCTTGCGCACCAGGTTGTTGGTCTTCAGCATACGGCGCATGTTGAGGGCGAGGCTCAGGGTCACACTCATCGGCAAGCCTTCAGGCACAGCCACCACAATCAGCGTGACAGCCATCATGAAATATTTCAGCACAATGCGGGCCACGCCAAGCCATTCGTTCCAGCCGTTCACTTCGTGAGTCTGGAAGTATGCCATCAGATCCTTGGTGGTAAAGACAATAAAGGTCAAAGCCGCTATCGTGAAACCGATTTTCCCGATCAGGTTGGCCAGCTTGGTGAGCTGGATGTTCAGCGGAGTCTGCTCCTGGCTCTGCTCGGTAGCCTGGCGGGCCACTTTCCCGATCTCTGTGGCATCGCCCACACGGTCCACCACCATGGTTCCATGTCCGTCGGTAACGGTCGTGCCGCGCATGACGGTGTTCGACGGATAAGTGGCCTCATCGTCAAAGTGAGCCTCGTCAACAGTTTTGTTCACCATCAGCTCACCCGTCAGGCTCGACTCGTTGACCTGCAAGGAGACGGCCTCGACCAGCGTGCCGTCAGCTGGGACTTCTTCGCCTGTGTTTAAAACGACCACATCCCCCACGACCACTTCCTTGCGGGGAATCTCACGCACTTTCCCGTTTCGGATAACGGTCACCGGCGTTTCCTCACCCACGGCATTCAGCAGGTCGAACTTCTTGTTGGCGTCATATTCAAAGAAGAAACCGATACCCGTCGCCAGCAAGATAGCGGCAATGATACCGATGGTTTCCGCATACTCATTCTCCACGATAGAGATAACCAGCGAGAAGAATGCCGCAATCAAGAGCACTCTCACGACAGGATCCTCAAACTTTTCCAAATAAAGTTTCCACATAGACGGACGCTTAGGGGGCGTCAGCAGATTCTCTCCATGTTCCGCGCGGCTTTTCCGCACCTGATCGTCGGTCAAACCGACATGATAATAGCTATTGTCTTTTACAGCCATATACAATGATTTAACGTTATGGCCGCAAAAGTACAACTATAATTTGGGAAACGAATAGCTATTAAATCTTTTTATAAGATAAATAATGTGCATTTAGGGAAAGAATACAGCGAAAAAAACTATATTTGCTGCTGACTATCGATTGTATAACCCTAAAACACGTGAAATGTATGGACAAGTATGTATGCACCGTCTGCCAGTATGTGTATGATCCGGAAGCAGGCGATCCCGACAACGGCATCGCGCCGGGCACAGCATTTGAAGACCTGCCCGA
>CALUOU010000065.1 GCA_944322335.1 uncultured Bacteroides sp. | reverse complement strand
TGCACGGCTCATGGGGACACGCGCAAGTTTATGGAAAGCCATGACCTGCCGGAAGGGCTGAAGGTGATAGACCTCTCTATGGACTACCGTCTGAAGGCGTCCGGCAATGATTTTATTTATGGCTTGCCGGAACTGAACCGCCGCGCCACATGTAAGGCTCAGCACGTGGCCAATCCCGGTTGCTTTGCCACCTGCATTCAGCTGGGGCTGCTCCCGTTGGCCAAACATCTGATGCTGAACGATGACATTATGGTGAATGCCATCACCGGAAGCACCGGGGCAGGAGTCAGGCCGGGACCGACCAGCCATTTCAGCTGGCGTGACAACAACCTGAGCATCTACAAGGCGTTCGAACACCAGCATGTGCCCGAAATCCGGCAGTCGCTCCGGCAGTTGCAGAACAGCTTCGACGCGGCGATTGATTTCATTCCGTATCGGGGCAGTTTCCCGCGCGGCATTTTCGCTACGATTGTGGTGAAAAACAAAGTCTCGATTGAGGAGCTTCGCCGCATTTATGAAGAATATTATGCCGAAGATTCTTTCACGCATGTGGTGGATAAAAACATCGACCTGAAGCAGGTGGTCAACACCAACAAGTGCCTGCTTCATCTGGAAAAACATGGTGACAAGCTTCTCATCGTTTCTTGCATAGACAATCTCTTGAAGGGAGCCAGCGGACAGGCTGTGCACAACATGAACCTGATGTTCAACCTGGAAGAGACGGTGGGGCTGAGACTGAAGCCGAGCGCATTCTAAATGAGACCAGATGATACAAGAAATCCTTCATTAAAACAGCTATGAACTTATTTGACGTATATCCATTATTTGACATTAATATAGTAGAGGGCAAGGGTTGCCACGTTTGGGATGAGAAGGGTACCGAATATCTCGACCTCTATGGCGGACACGCCGTGATCTCCATCGGACATGCCCATCCGCATTATGTGGAAATGATCAGCAACCAAGTGGCCAAGTTGGGGTTCTATTCCAATTCTGTCATCAACAAGCTGCAGCAGCAAGTGGCTGAGCGTCTGGGTAAGGTGTGCGGGTATGAGGACTATTCCCTTTTCCTTATCAACAGCGGTGCTGAGGCCAATGAGAACGCGCTGAAGCTCGCTTCGTTCTTCAACGGACGCACACGGGTGCTGTCCTTCAGCAAGGCGTTCCATGGGCGTACTTCGCTGGCTGTGGAGGTGACGGACAATCCTAAGATTATCGCTCCCGTCAACGACTGTGGCCACGTCACTTATTTGCCGCTGAATGACGAAGCCGCTATGCGTCAGGAGCTGGGCAAGGACGACGTGTGTGCGGTCATTCTGGAAGGCATTCAGGGAGTGGGCGGCATTCAGCTGCCCACAGACGGGTTCATGCAGGCGCTTCGCGCCGAATGTACGGCGACAGGCACGGTGCTCATACTCGATGAGATCCAGAGCGGGTATGGACGTAGCGGAAAGTTCTTTGCCCATCAGTACAGCGGCATCCGTCCTGACCTTATAACCGTGGCCAAAGGCATCGGGAACGGTTTCCCCATGGGGGCGGTGCTCATCAGTCCGATGTTCAAGCCCGTCTACGGGCAGTTGGGGACTACGTTCGGCGGCAACCATCTGGCCTGCGCGGCGGCATTGGCCGTGCTGGATGTCATTGAAGGCGAAGGGCTGATAGAGAATGCGGCTTGTGTAGGCGCTTATTTGCTGGACGGGCTGAAGAAGTTCCCGCAGATCAAGGAGGTCCGGGGCAAGGGGCTGATGATCGGTCTGGAATTTGAGCAGCCCGTCAAGGAGTTGCGCTTGCGTCTCCTGAAGGAGCAGCATGTGTTTACAGGCGTGAGCGGCACGAACGTCATCCGTCTGTTGCCTCCCCTTTGCCTGTCGATGGAGGAGGCAGGCGCTTTCCTAGAGCGGTTTGCCGAAGCGGTTGGCCATGTCTGAAAGCTGACGGCACTTTATCGTAAAAACTTTATCGTAAGAGAAGGTTGGGGATGTCCTGTCCCTGACCTTTTTTTACAGGCTCTTTCCCGTCGTATGAGGAGAAGTGGATCACAGCACTTTATGCGATTTATGCCGATAGGGAAAGAAAAGGGGGGAATTGCGTGGCGAGAGACAGATTTTGAACCGTTTTGTTTGGAAGTGTGTCCCGAAAACCGTAAGTTTGCAAAGCCTAACAAATTAATCCTATAAAAAGCTTATTGAAATGAACAACAAACTGATTGGTCTTGTATTTTTGGCCGGTGGGCTGGCTGCATGCAGCGGTCCGAAGGGACCCGTGATTCGTCTGAACCAAGTGGGCTACTTCCCTCAGCAGGAGAAAGTGGCGGTGGCAGATACGGTGGGAGTGACAGAGTTTACCGTAGTGAACGCTGCTACGGGAGAAGTAGTATTGAAAGAGTTAACCGCAATGACGCAGGCCAATGGCTGGACGCAGGATGTGCGCTCCACCATGGATTTCAGTTCACTGACCGAACCGGGACGTTACTGGCTGCTGGCTGCGGGAGATACGGCGGAATTTGAGATTAAGGAACGCCCTTTGGCGCCTTTGGCCGATGCCGCCTTGAAAGCCTTCTACTATCAGCGGGCAAGCATGCCTGTCGAAGAGACCTATGCCGGAGTATGGAACCGTCCTGCCGGACATCCTGATGACGCCGTGCAGGTACATCCCAGTGCGGCCGGCCCGGTGAGGAAAGCCGGCGATGCGGTAGCCTCTCCTGGAGGATGGTACGACGGGAGCGACTACAATAAATACGTTGTCAGCTCTGCATTCAGTGTAGGATTGATGCAGGCCGTTTACCGTCTTTTCCCCGATTATTTTGCCAAGCAGAATCTCAATATACCGGAAAGCAAAAACGCTACGCCCGATCTTCTGGACGAGATGCATTACAGCCTGGCCTGGATGCTGACCATGCAGGATCCTGCCGATGGAGGAGTGTACCACAAGCTGACCGCAGCTGAGTTTGAAGAGATGGTCATGCCTGCGGCCTGCGGACAGCAACGCTACGTCGTACAGAAGTCTGTGACGGCCTCGTTGGATTTTGCCGCCGTCATGGCACAGGCTTCGATGCTGTTCAAGCCATACGCCAAAGACTATCCCGGATTTGCTGCCAAAGCCCTGAAGGCAGCCGAACGCGCCTACACGTGGGCTGTCAGACATGCCGATGCCCAATATGACCCCGTAGTTGTGAACCAGGCATATGATCCGGACATCAACACTACGGCTTATTCAGATGTGGACGCTACGGATGAGTTTTTCTGGGCCGCCACTGAACTTTACTACGCGACCGGCAAACGTCCGTATCGGGACAAAGCCATTACTTCTTCCCCTCGTGCATACACCGCTCCCCGTTGGAACAACGCCTCTGCTTTGGGCATGTTCGCATGGCTGCTGCCTTCGCGTGCCGAGAGCAGGGAAGCTGTGCAGGCCGCTCTGGTCAGCTCGCTCAAGAGCTACCTGCTGGTCTATGCTTCCAATGTGATGAAGGGATCAGACCGGGCCGCTTTTCATGCTCCCTTTGGCGACGATGCTGCTGACTTCTACCGGGGCTGTTTGGCCGAACAATGCGTAGGCGATGCCTTGTCATTGGTCTATGCCTACCTGCTGAGCGAAGATCAGCGTTACCTGACCAATGCCTATCGCAACATGGATTATGTATTGGGACGGAACCCGACGGGCTACTGCTATGTCACTGGTTTCGGAGCCAAGAGTCCGCTGCATCCTTATCACCGTCTTTCTGCCGCCGATGGCATCGGGCAGCCTGTTCCCGGTCTCTTGGTGGGTGGTCCTGACGGGGAAAACGAGGCGGCTCCTGACGAGTCTTATGCCGATGCGGAGACAGCCCGGAACACCAACGGTGTGTCTGTCGGCTGGAATGCCGGATTGGCTTCTCTGGCTGCGGCGCTCGATGCGTTAAGCCAGGCAAAGGAAGAATAAGCGAGAATGGGAAAGAGGAGTGAAAGACATCGTTCCCATATAAAGCATAAATGTATGAAGTGACGCATTCTCCTGCTCTGTGCGAGCGGGGAATGTGCCACTTTGTTTTTTATAAGGAAGTGTTTAATAGTAAAATGATCATTTTGTTCAAGTCTCGCAAATGTGCGATCCGTCTTGGACGGCGAGGACTCTGTGTATGAAGATCGGAAGATACAATGTGATACAGGCGTTGCACATGCGTATGCAAGACTTTGCATTAACTTATGCAAAACTTTGCACAAATGTATGCAGGATCTTGCACAGGCACATGCAAAACGGTTGTGACGGTCAAGCTGACAAGTCTGTAAGAGGGGCTTGAGCCAAGACTGGCAAGTCGGACCTGCGGAACTTGGATGAACATTAGTTTTGTTTATGAGAAAAGCAAGTAGAGAAATGAACAGTGATTGGGCTTTGGAAATCATGCGCAAGGCTCCTTACATCACCGTCAGTTTTACCCGTGCTGACGGCACGGCATATGGTGTTCCCCTTTCTTTGGCCAGCGCGGACGGGCATGTCTGGTATTTCCATTGTGCCCTTGACGGCGACAAGCTCGATGCCATTGCCGCTCATCCGGAGGTGTGTCTTTCTGCCGTGACCCAATGCAAGCCTACGGTCGGACCCAAGGACGGGACGTTTACTCTGCAGTATCGTTCGGCCATAGCTTTTGGACGGGCTGAGCTGGTGGCTGATGACGCGGAAAAGATTCAGGCGCTTCGGGCGATCAGCGAACGTTTTCTGCCTTGGCATATGGACGCTTTCGACGCTGCTGTCAGCCGGAGTCTGCATCGCACGGCAGTGGTGCGCATCACGCTGTCCGCTCCTCCCACAGGCAAGCGCAAACAGTATGATTCAAACGGTGAGGAAATGAAATACGGACGTATGGAATAGTGTGTGGCTGGCGTTTGGCGATGAGCGTTTATCCGTTGGCAGATGCGCATGCGGCCTGCAACCCCGTTGGGTCAAGAGTTTGGGTTTTATTTTAAAGGAGTTAAGCCCGATCGTCTGGAAGCAGGGGCCTAACTCCTTTGCTGTGATTAGAATTCGCCTCCTCCAAGCGAGCGGTAAAGCAGTGCGTTCAGCTTGCAGAAGTGGATGTTCAGCTCAACTTGCTCTATTTCGCAATCAACGTGGCGCTCGTTGGCTGTCAACACATCCAAATAGCCGGCGAATCCGGTGCGGAACAGCTCGTTGGCATCGTCTACTGAACGCCGGTGTACCATGCACTCCTGACGTTTCAGCTCGCGGCGCTGCTCGGTCAGTTGGGTGGCTTCCAGCAGGTTGACCACCTCCTGATAGGCTTGGAGCGCCTGTTGGTGATAGTTCAGCAGGGCAATACGCTGGTTGCTTTTGGCATTTTCCCAGAGGGTGCGGATTTCGTTGCGCCGGAAGATGGGAGCCGTCAGGCCGGCGGCCAGGCTGTAGACAGCTGAGGCTGGGGAGCTGAACCAATGGCTTAGGTCAAAAGCGTTGAAGCCGGCTGATCCGCCTAAGGTCAGGGAAGGGAAGAAGCATTTGCGCGCGGCTTGCACATCGGACTTGGAAGCCAACAGCTCCAGCTCTGCGGCGCGCACGTCGGGCCGTTGTGCCAGCAGGCTTGCCGGAATGCCTTGCTGCAAAGGGAACGTGAAACGCCGTAGCGCCTTATAGCTGGTGCGTTTCACCTCGAAAGGCAGTTTGCCCAGCAAGAGGGCGAAGGCCCGTTCGGTTTCGCCTATCTGCTGCTTGACGGCCAGCCGCTCAGCTTCCAGCCGCATGCGGGTGGAGAGGAACTGGTCTACGGAGAGGCGCGACACTTCTCCTTCCTTCATCAGTTCGCTGGTCAGCTGGTATGCGGCCTGCACGTCTTTGATGGCATCCCCTAAGATGTCATATTGTTTGTCCAGTCCGATTAAGTCATAGTAGAGCCCTGCCGTTTCTGAAATGAGCAGGGAACGTGCCAGCTTCTGCGCTTCCACGGATTTGAGCCAGCGCGACACGGCCGCCCGTTTCTTGTGGGTCAGCTTTCCCCAGATGTCGGCCTCCCATTGGAATTGGATGCCGATGTTGAGGTTCCGGTAAGGCGAAGGGATGTGCTTCTCCGGATCCAGGTCTGGCGTGTTGGTCGTGCTGTTTCCCACACCGTCCATGGTATAGTCTCCGAAACGTTGGATGCCGGCCTCGATGCCAAGCGATATGTCGGGCAGCAACGCTCCGGTGCCGAGACGCACTTGCGAGCGGGCTATGGACACGTGTTCCAAAGTCTGCAGCAAGGAAGGGTTGTTGGCCAGAGCCGTATCGATGTATGCCTTCAGCATTTCATCGGGAAAGAAGTCTCTCCATGAGAGTTGGGCAATGCAGCTGTCGCCTTCCTGCAAATAGGTGTCAGGCAAGGCTATCCGTTCGTCTGCGGTCAATGCCGGTGATTTGCAGCCGGTCAGTGTCGGCAGGGTCAGCATTGTCAGGCAGAGGATTGCGTAAGTCGTACTTTTAAGCTTGAGTTTCATCCGTTTCATCGTCATAATTGGTTTTGTTTTTGGCAAGCCTTGCGGAAAGGCTTTCAAATATAAGATAGAGTCCGGGCACCAGGAATATGCCCACAAAGGTTCCGACAAACATGCCGCCTGCGGCCGCTGTGCCGATAGAGCGGTTGCCCAAGGCTCCTGCTCCAGAAGCGGCGATGAGCGGGATGAGGCCGCAGATGAAGGCGAATGAAGTCATCAGAATGGGGCGTAGTCGGCTGGCCGCTCCTTTGATGGCCGCTTCGCGGATGCCCAGTCCCTGATGGCGGAACTGGTTGGCCATTTCGACTATCAGAATGGCATTCTTGCCCAACAGGCCGATGAGCATGACCAGGGCAACCTGTGCGTAGATGTTGTTTTCAAGTCCGGCCAGGCAGAGGAAGATGTAGGATCCGAAGATGCCGGCGGGCAATGACAGCAGTACCGGGAAGGGGAGCAGCAGGCTTTCGTATTGGGCTGCCAGCAGCAGATAGACAAACAGCAGGCAGATGCCGAAGATGAGGATGGTCTGTCCGCCGGATTCCTTCTCTTCACGTGTCACGCCGGACCATTCGATGTCATATCCGCGCGGCAGGCTCTCCTTACAGATTTCCTCCACCGCCTGGATAACCTCTCCCGTGCTGACATCCCCTTCCCCTTCTCCGGTGATCAGGGCAGAGGTGAACATGTTGTAGCGGGTGATTTGGCTGGGGCCATACACCCGTTCCATGGTCATGAAGTTAGAGTAAGGCACCACGTTTCCGTCGTTGTTTTTAGCAAAATAGGTGTACAGGTCTTCCGGTGCCATGCGATATTCTGGCGAAGCCTGGATCATCACCTTATACATTTGTCCGAAACGCACAAAGTTGGATGAATAGAAGCTGCCCACGTAGGCTTGCAAGGTTTCCATCGCTTTGTCCAGATCCACGCCCAGCTTGGCCGCTTTGGCCAAATCGACTTTCAGCATGTATTGGGGGAAGTTGGGATTGAAGCCCGAAGTCACTCCTTGCAGTCTGGGATCGGCGTTGAGCCTTTCCACCAGCTTGTCAGCTACGGTGGCGAAGTCGTGGAAGTCGCCTGCCGTCTTGTCCTGCAGACGCAGCTCGAATCCGCTGGCATTGCCGAATCCAGGCACTGCGGGAGGCAGGAAGAATTGGATGTCGGCGTCCTTGATGTCCGCCGTGCGTTCTTTGTACACTTGCATCAGCTCTTCCACGCTGGCCTCGCGCTCGTCCCATGGTTTCAGGTTGATCATGCCCATGCCGTAGCTCGCGCCTTCGGTCTCCGTCATCAGGCTGTAGCCGGCCAGGGTGGAGATGGTCTCGATTTCCTCAAACGGGAGCAAGGCGGCCTGCACCTGGTTCAGCGCTTCCTGGCTTCGCTCCACAGTCGCTCCCGGAGGCGCGTCCACATTGATGTAGATCATGCCTTGGTCTTCATTGGGAATGAAGCCGGATGGCAGAATCAGGCTGGTGCCATAGGTGGCAAGGAAGAAGAAGATCAAAGTGGCCCAAGTGGCCCATTGCCGGTTCAGATACTTATGGATGCCCAGCTCGTATTTTCTTTCAAACCTGAAATACAGTTTGTTATATGCCACAAAGAAACGGCGCAACAAGGAACGCTTCTTTTTCTCGCCTTTTCGTGACGGTTTCAGCAGCAAGGCGCAAAGGGCTGGCGAGAGTGTCAGCGCGTTGAAGCCCGAAATGGCGATGGCTACAGCCAGGGTGAGCGAGAATTGCCGGTAGAAAATGCCCACCGTGCCTTCCATGAAGCCTACGGGCACAAATACGGCTGCCATGACCAGGGTAATGGCTATGATGGCGCCGCCGATCTCTTGGATGGCTGCCACGGAGGCTTTGTAAGGCGACATCTTGTCGCGGTGGATTTTGACATGCACCGCTTCCACCACCACGATGGCGTTGTCCACCACAATGCCGATGGCCAGCACCAGTGCGAAGAGAGTCAGCATGTTGATGGAGAATCCCATCAGCTGCATGAAGAAGAAGGTTCCGATCAGCGACACCGGCACCGCTATGGCCGGGATGAGTGTAGAGCGGAAATCCTGCAAAAAGATGAACACCACCACAAAGACCAGCAGGAATGCCTCCAGCAGGGTCTTGAGCACCGACTGGATGGAAGCGTCGAGAAAACGGGAGACATCGTAGGCAATGTTGTAGTCCATGCCCGGCGCGAAGCTGCTTTCCTTGATTTCCTCCATGCGCCGCTTGATGTTCTGAATGACCTCGCGGGCGTTGGATCCAGGGCGTTGCTTGATCATGATGGAAGCGGACGGACTGCCGTCGGTCATGGAGATCATGTTGTAGTCTTCAGAGTCGAACTCGATCTCGGCCACGTCTTTCAGCCGCAGCAGCGAGCCGTCTGGCATGGCTTTCAGCACGATTTCGCCGTACTCTTCCGGCGTGCTGAATTTGCCGGTATATTGCAGCACATACTGCACCTGCTGGGGCAGTTTGTCAGAGCTGATGCCGGTCTTGCCGGGAGCCGCCTCAATGTTTTGTTTGCGGATGGCTTCGGTCACGTCCTGCGGCACCATGTTGTAGGCAGCCAGGCGGGTGGGGTTTAGCCAGACGCGCATGGCATAGTCACGGCTGCCCATGATTTCCACCAGTCCCACGCCATCGATGCGTTTCAACTCGCGCAGGATATTGATGTCGGCAAAGTTATAGATGAACTTCTCCGTGTGGGTGCTGTCAGAACTGAACACATTGAGATACATCAGCATGCTGTTCACCTCTTTCTCTGTGACCACACCTGCGCGGATCACTTCCTCGGGCAGCTCGTCGAGCACGGTCGTCACCCGGTTTTGCACATTCACGGCGGCCACGTCCGGATCCGTCCCTACCTTGAAGTAAATGGTGGTGAGGGACATGCCGTCGTTGGTACACACGGTGGTCATGTACGTCATGCCCGGCACGCCGTTGATGGCGCGTTCGAGCGGGGTAGCCACCGTTTTTGACATGACATCGGCGCTCGCGCCCGTGTAGCGTGCCGTGACGGTGACCGAGGGGGGGACGATGTCCGGAAACTGCGTGATTGGCAGTGAGGTGACGGCAAGCGCGCCTAAGCAGACTATGATGACCGAAAGCACAGCGGAGAGAATCGGTCTTCTGATAAACAGTTTAAACATGGCGCACTTACTTTTTCAGGTTGTCCAATTGAAGTTCTTTCTCCATCTCTTCAGCCGGAATGGTGTCCGTCTTGACATGCATGCCGTCTTTGAGGGTCTGCACGCCTTCATATACGATGGTCGTGCCCGGCTCAAAATCCTGTGTGACGTAGTAGTTCTGATACCGTTCGATGGGCGTGAAGCTTCTGACCCTTGTGATGCCGACGGAGTCTACGGTATAGACATAGGTGAAGTCTTGGATCTCGAAGGTTGATTTTTGCGGGATCAGGCTGATGTTGTTCATGCTGGTGAGCATGCGGATCTTGCCGGTCACTCCATGCTTGAGCAGTCCTTCCGGATTGGGGAACCGCACGCGGAAGGCGATCGATCCCGTGCCGCGCTCAAAGTCTCCTTCCACCGCTTCCTGCACTCCCCGGTGAGGATAGATGCTGCCGTCTGAGAGGATCAGTTCGATGTTGTCCAGTTGCCGGTCTTTTCTGCCTTGCAGCTGTGCGCGCCTCCATTGCAGGTATTCGCTTTCGTTCACCTTGTAGTAGGCGAAAATTTCGGAAATGTCGCTGACAGTGGTCAGCAGGCTGGTAGGATTGACCAGGCTTCCCACTTTGTAAGGGATGCGGTCTATGTAGCCGGTGAAGGGAGCTGTGATGGTGGTGTACGAATAGTTGGTTTGCGCCAGTTGGAAGTTGGCCCGTGCCTGCTCCACTTTCATGCTTACCACTTCCCGTTCCTTTTCCACTTGTTTCAGGCGTATGGGCGAGAAGATTTCCTTTTCCACCAGTCTGCCCACCCGGTCGGCCTCATAGTTGGCCATTTCCAGTTCCACCTGCGCCTGCCGGTAGTTGGCCTCAGCTTCCTTTACGGCTTCCGCATAGTTTTCCGAGCTGAGCCGGAACAGAGGCTGTCCCTTTTCCACCAGCTGTCCTTCGTCCACCAGCACTTGTTGGACAAAACCTTCCACTTTGGGCTTGATTTCCACAAACTGTACGGCTTGGATGTCGGCTACGTACGAACGTGGAATCTCGATGTTTGTCGGTCGGATGGTGACTACGGGGATTGTTTCGCTTCGTCGGGCGGTGGTGTCTCCCTCCGATCGGCACGAAGCGAGCATGCCGACGGCAGTAAAGGCCAGCATGGCTCCTTGGATAAAATGTTTTTTCATAAGAAACTGTAATTATGCTTGTTTGAATGTGTAGACGTTTTTTTAGTATGGAAGCTTCTATGCTCTTTTAGGCTGCATACGACCGCTCCCAATAGGCACGAGGTTCTGGGTTGTAGATGGCAACCCTCTTTCCTGTGAAAGTATGTTTGCCTCTGTCTTTGCAGGAAACGGCAGTCGGGAAGAATCCTACAAAGGCTTGTGTGAGAAGAAATGGAGGAGCCGCTAAATGATCAACGAGCAGCAGACGAGGCAGACATCGGTTTGAGGTTGCCTCCAAGAATGACAGTTCAAGGGAAATGCATGAAGATGTATGCGGGACAGCTCACCCAGGCTTAACAGGAGTGTCTGCGGATAATCAAGGAAGCGCTGAGGGTATGGATGCCGTAGGACCCGTCTGCGCCCGTCAAGATCTGCCCATTCCGACTGGTCGCATTCGAGCGTTTCCTGAGAGTCGGGGGTAGTCTCAGCTGTGAGGAGACGGGCGGGAACAGGAGTGTCAGGAAGATGGAGCAGAGAGACAATGCTCTGCCCGCATATGCCAAAGTGCATGAACACAAGCATGAGGATGCACATAAAACGTAGCAAAGGCTGTTTGGTCCTGACGGACTGTCTTCCTTTCTGGCTTTTCATACTTCTTTCAAGTTTCGGGTTCCCTGTTTTGTGGAATGATTTTTAGGATTTCACTGTATCAAAAAATAGTGAGTCAAAAGTACGGCATTTCAGTTGGATTTTAAAATAAGAACACGTTTTTTCAGATTTGATTTTACAGTTTAACTCAGATTAACTTGATGGGCTGGCCGAATCTTATCCGGATCCCTGAAAAGGGGTGGATCGGTTAGCCTGTCTGGCGACACCTCTCCTGTCTCTTGTCCTGTTTTCTTTGGGGCATCGCACGGAGACAGGCGGAAGCTCTATAAGATAGGGGTCAGCTTCCCTTCGGAAACGGGTGCGGTGGAGGAGTGGAAGGTGACGGAATGGCCTTTCCCATTGCCTGTTGGCAGTGTCCGCAAATGTGACCTTTCATGATGTGAAAGAATCGTTTCCAAAAGGTTGTGCACTCCCTAAAAAATGAGAAGATAAGGTTTGTCTGAAGTCCCGGAGGAACGGGAAGCGTTTTACCTGATTCCTCCGGAACGATTGCTTTTGCGGAATGATGAACGGCAAAGGACTTTATTTGTTGGGCGTATCCCAGACTTTCGTCTCGTTGCAATAGAGGTCAACCCATTGGTCGCCGCATTTCACCAGAAAGTCCCCCTTTTCCAGCGTCCATCGGCCATAATAGTCGACAAAGGCCAGATCACTGCCTTTAAGTTTCAGGGTCACTGTTTGGGTCTCACCGGGATTGAGGCTGATTTTCTCGAAGTTGCGTAGCCGGATGTTGTCCGGTGTGGAGCTGGCTACCTTGTCTTTGGAGAATAGCAGTACACTTTCCTTGCCGGTTCTGTGGCCCGTATTGGTGACATCGACTGTAAACACCAGTTCGTCATCGGCATTGAAAGTCGTCTTGTTGACGGTCAGATTGGAATATTGGAAAGTGGTGTAGCTCATTCCGAATCCGAACGCCCATTGTATGTCCATCACCGAGTCATAGTTATAGTTGCCACCCATTTGTCCGATGTCCTCACACGGTTTATAATCGTAGGTGGCAAGTGCATTGATATGTTTGGGATAAGTGAACGGCATTTTTCCGCTGAAGTTGGCATCGCCTGCCAGCAGGTTGGCCAAGGCGTCACCTCCGTAGTTGCCGGGCAGCATGATGTTCACCACGGCTTGTGCCATCGGTTCTATGTCTTTGATCAGACGCGGCCGGCCTTGGTTGAGTATGAGGACAATGGGTTTGCCAGTTTGGGCCAGTGCCTTCACCAGGTTTTGCTGGTTGGCCGAGAGATGGAGGTCTGTCAGATTGCCGGGCGTCTCGCAGTAGGAGTTCTCGCCGATGCAGGCTACGATGACATCGGCCTGTGCGGCGGCAGCCACAGCCTTTTCTATTTCCGGGCGGTTTTCTTCCCACCAGTTGTCGTTTTTGTAAGGCGCGTAGGTCACACCCGGTTCATAGAAGACGTTGTCTTTGCCGAATTTGTTGCAGAAAGCCTCGTAGATGGTGTTGTAAGCCTGTGCGCAGGCATCGGCCATGTGTCCCTGCCAGCTGTAGGACCATCCGCCGTTGAGGCAGCGCATGGAGTTGGCGTTCGGGCCGGTCAGCAGAATTTTCTTTCCTTTGGCCAGAGGCAGGAGCTTGCCTTCATTCTTCAAAAGCACCTCTGACTCTTCGGCGGCCTGCAGCGCCACTTGGGCGAATGTCTCCGAACCAAAGTCCGGGTAATCTCTTACGTCCCAATAGGGGTTGTCAAACAGTCCCAGCCTGTATTTCAGTCGCAAGACTCGCGCCACGGCATCGTCGATGCGGCTCATGGGCACTTCCCCTTCCAGAACCAGCTCCTTCAGGTAGTCGCAGAAGCTCACCTCGTAAGGTACCATCGACATGTCGATGCCTGCGTTGATGGCAATCTTGATCGCCTCTTTCTTGGTGGCTGCGATGTGGTCGCGTGTGCAGAGGTTGTTGATGTCTGCCCAGTCGGTCACGATCAGGCCGTCCCAGTTCAGGTCTGTCTTCAGCCATTGTGTCAGAAATTCCCGGTTGGCATGGAAAGGCATTCCGTTGTCCACGCCCGAATTGACCATGACACTCAGGGCACCGGCGCGGACAGCTTCCAGATAGGGTGCGAAATGCTTCTCGCGCATGTCGCTGCGTGAGATGGAAGAGGGAGTCCGGTCTTTGCCGGAAACGGGCACGCCATAGCCCATGTAGTGTTTCAGGCAGGCGGCCACGTGGTAGGGGCCGATGTGGTTGGGATCCCCACCTTGGAAACCCGTAACGGCGGCCTTGCCCATTTCGGCATTGACATAACAGTCCTCGCCATAGTTTTCCCACATGCGTGACCATCGCGGATCCCTGCCCAAGTCGACTACCGGTGCGTATGTCCAGGGAATGCAACATGCTTTGCTCTCATAGGCTGTGATCTCGGCTTCGCGTCTGACCAGTGTGCGGTTGAAAGTGGCCGCCATGTTGATGCCTTGTGGAAACAGGGTTCCGTCCAAAGTGTAGGTAGTTCCGTGGATCTGATCCACGCCATAGATGCAGGGTATGCCGATTTCCTTCATGGAAACTTTCTGGATTTGTCGGATGGCCTTCGCCCATGTCTCTTTCTTCTGGGCGACACTCAACGGTACGTTCAGCAGAGAGCCTACTTTGTATTTCCCGATGACAGTGTCTAACTTGGCCTTGTCGAGCACAAAGCCTTCTTGGCGGCTTGCCTCAAAATCGGTCACGACATCGATGGTGATTTCACACATCTGCCCGATCTTTTCTTCGAGCGTCATTTTCTTCAGCCAGCTTTGGATATTGGCTTCGATGGCTGGATCGGACGGAATGGTCGGCGGTACGGTCTGTCCTCCTGCATTCAGAATGGTTCCCGCTGCAAAGGCAGAAACCCATGCGAGTCTTTTCAAATGCTTCATGATAGAATATGGTTAGATAAAAAATGTCTGTTGTCTGATCGTTCCCTCTTATTAGGCAGGCAAAGATACCCGTTTTTTCTTTTCGTGCAGGTGATTCTTTGATAGAAAGATGGTCCGGAATGTTTTGAAATGGGGTATGGATTGTTTGGATGCATCCGATACTCAGCCCAATGAGGTTGCGGATTATCCTCTGTCTGTGGGAAGACCGGTAGGTCGTTCAAGTCCGCAATTCGGCAGACAGACGCGCCGGAGGAAGTTTCCCGCACTTTTCCCCGACGATTCCGTTTCACTGTAGGAAGGCGGCTTGAAGAGGGCTGGTGAGGCGGACATAATGATAATAAGACAGGCTTCCGAACAAATGAGGTTGATGTGGAAAACAAATCTATCCCTATTCCTTGTCGGTGATTTGCTATTTTTGCAGTGCCTTGTTTGTGGGTGATGGCCGAAGCCGCTTCCCACAACATGGCTTTTGCAAACAACATTATTGTCATTAATAAAATTAGGTATCATGAGAAAACATTTATCCGGAAAGAAAACTTTCGTGCAAATGTGCTTCCTTGCAGGGATCCTATTCCTTTTGTCCCCTGCAAGTGTTGTGAAGGCTGCGCAAGCCCCTTCACAACAGAGTCGGACGATTTCGGGTGTCGTGACCTCAGCTGTAGACCAACTGCCGCTCATCGGGGTGAACATACAGGTGAAAGAGACATCCGAAGGTGTTATTACTGACCTTGACGGCAATTATGCCGTGAAGGTGGAACCGGGACAGACGTTGGTCTTTTCCTACGTCGGTTACATTCCTCAGGAGATTAAGATCAGCACTCAGACCCGGCTGGATGTCGTGATGGAGGAGGATACCGAAATGCTGGACGAAGTGGTGGTGGTAGGCTATGGCGTACAGAAAAAGAAACTTGTCACAGGCGCCACCGTGCAAGTGAAGGGTGCGGATATCGCCAAACTGAACACCAGCAGTCCTCTGCAGGCCATGCAGGGCCAGACTCCAGGTGTGAACATCTCGTCCACTTCCGGCCAGCCGGGCGAAGGCATGAAGGTCAGCATCCGTGGTTTGGGCACGGTGGGCAACGCTTCTCCGCTTTATCTGATTGACGGAGTAGGCGGTGACATTTCCACATTAAACCCTGCCGACATCGAAAGCATCGATGTCTTGAAGGATGCCGCATCTGCCGCCATCTATGGTGCGCAAGCCGCCAACGGCGTAGTCCTGATCACCACCAAGAGCGGTAAGGCTGGAAAGGCTCAGATTTCGTTCGACGCTTACTATGGTTGGCAGACCCAAGCCCGCAAGGCGGACATGCTGGACGCAAGGGAGTATATGACGATCATGGACGAGCAGGCGGTCAACTCGGGCAATGCGCCTTACGACTGGAACTCGTTCGGAGGCATTTACGATGTGAACGGCCGTGTGTATGACACCGACTGGGTAAACTCGATGTTCCAAGACAATGCCCGGACGCAAAGCTATACCTTGGGCATTACGGGCGGCTCGGAGACTTCTACTTACGCCATGTCGTTGGGCTACATGAGCCAGGAAGGTATCGTAGGTGGCAAGGATGTTTCCAATTACGAGCGTTACAACTTCCGTATCAATTCGGAACATAAGATTTTCAAGGATTCCGATTTGTTGAAGGTCGGCGAGCAGGTCAGCTTCGTTTATAAGATGAACAACGGTATTTCAGTAGGTAATCAATATAACAATACGCTTCGCGG
>CALUOU010000064.1 GCA_944322335.1 uncultured Bacteroides sp. | reverse complement strand
ATAAAAAGCCCTGTAAGTCAATGTCTTACAGGGCACTACTTGTACTCGAAGCGGGACTTGAACCCGCACAGCCATTACTGGCCAAGGGATTTTAAGTCCCTCGTGTCTACCGATTCCACCATTCGAGCTACATATGAAATGAAAAAGTGAGCGGAAAACGAGACTCGAACTCGCGACCCCAACCTTGGCAAGGTTGTGCTCTACCAACTGAGCTATTTCCGCAGCATTTTGGTGAGAACGGGTGCAAAGATAAGCAGTTTATCGGTCACAGCCAAACATTCGGGAGAAAAAATGTGGGTAGGATGTGCCCGCACTATCCAAAATGCTGTTTGCAGGCAGGCCGTTTACCGTCCCAGCAAGGCTTTTTCTGCCGCTTCCATGCCGGCGAAGTTGAATCCGTCCACTGCCTCTTGCATCAGTCTGGTGATGGCGTCGTTGCAAAGGTTGCCGATGCTTCCTTCATGAGTGTGGCACACTTCTTTGCTGTGGGAGAAATGTCCGGCTTCGATGTCCAGCCCTACTTTTTTGTAGGCATCGCGGAAGGGCATTCCTTCCAGTGCCAGTCGGTTGACTTCCTCCACGCTGAATATCAGCTGATATTTGTCGTCATCCAGGATATGCGGGTTCACCTTGATTTCGTTCATGATGTAGGTTGTCATCTGCAGGCAGTCTTTCAGTTCTTGGAAAGCGGGCAAGAAGATTTCTTTGATGATCTGCAGGTCGCGGAAGTAGCCGGAGGGCAGGTTGCCTGCTATCATCATGATCTGTTGGGGCAGGGTCTGTATCTTGTTGCATTTGGCGCGCGTGAGTTCAAACACGTCCGGGTTCTTCTTGTGTGGCATGATGCTGGATCCGGTAGTGCAGTCATCGGGCAGTTTCACGAAGCCGAAGTTCTGGCTGTTGAAGAGGCAGGCGTCATAAGCCAGCTTGGAGAGCGTGCCTGCAATGGTTGCCAGGGCGAAGGCTACGTTCCGTTCCATCTTGCCCCGTCCCATTTGCGCGTAGACCACGTTGTAGTTCAGAGAGTCGAATCCCAAGAGCTTGGTGGTCAGCGTGCGGTTCAAGGGGAAGGAGGAGCCATATCCGGCGGCAGATCCGAGCGGGTTGCGGTTGCACATTCTGAAGGCGGCTTGCAGGAAGAGCATGTCGTCCGCGAGGCTCTCGGCATATGCGCCGAACCACAGGCCGAACGATGAGGGCATGGCTATCTGCAGGTGTGTGTAGCCAGGCATCAGTATGTCTTTGTGGCGTTCGCTCTGCATGATGAGCACATGGAACAGCTGCTCCACGGCTTCGGCTATCTCCTTTATCTGGGCGCGGGTGAAGAGTTTCAGGTCGAGCAGCACTTGGTCGTTGCGGGAGCGTCCGCTGTGGATTTTCTTGCCGATGTCGCCCAGCTTGCGGGTCAGCATCAGTTCGACCTGTGAGTGTACATCCTCCACGCCTTCCTCGATGACGAATTCTCCCTTTTCGGCGGTGGCATATATTTTTTTCAGTTCGGCCAGCAGGACATCCAGCTCCTCGCGCGTCAGCAGCCCGATGCTTTCCAGCATGGTGATGTGTGCCATGGAGCCTAATACATCGTGTTTGGCCAGGTAGAGGTCCATCTCCCGATCGCGGCCTACAGTGAAGCGTTCGATGTCTTTGTTCATTTGGGTGGATTTCTCCCAGAGTTTTTGAGCCATATGTATATTGTCTTAGTCGGGTGATATTAATAATGTATCATGGCCAGCATGTCCGCCATTTTTTCGATGCCTTCCTGCAGGGGCTTTTGCACCATGGCCATCATGAAGGGGTTGATTTCCAGTCCGATGGTCAGTTTCAGCTTGCAGGTTGTGTCGGTTTCGGGCACAATCTGGATCCACAGGTTAAAGGGCAGTGGCGAAGAGGTTGTTCCGAACTTGATGCACTTGCAGGGCTCTTTTTCCACGATCTGCAAGGTGATTTTCCCTACGGGTGCGGTTTCTATGGTCAGGCTGTCGGCGTCGAAAGTCAGATTTTTCACTTTGTCTTCCGGCAGGTGTTGTTTCACCTTCTCCAGGTTGTTCAGGTCGGACAGCTTTTCGTACACTGCGCATTGCGGCGCATCAATCATCTTGATGCTGCTTTCGATTTTTGTCATAGGTAGTCAATGCTTTTAGTTAAGACAAAAAAAGAACTATTCGGATAGCGTTTTACCCGAATGGCTCTTTCCTTTATATAATATATATGTGTGATGTATCGGCTTATAATAAGAAAGTTATGGAAGTTCCTTATTTAGCGGCATCCCAGTGAGCCGGATCCTTGCGCCATTCGTTGAGAGTCTCCACATCAGCTTCCTCGATGTATCCCGTGCGTAAGGCCACATCCAGCACTGCTTCGTAGTTGGTCAGTGTCACCAGCGGTACCTTGGCGTCTTTGAAGGCTTTTTCGGCGATGGGGAATCCATACGTATAGGCGGCCACCATGCCGATCACCTCGCATCCGTCGCGCCGAATGGCTTCAACGGCTTTCAGGCTGCTTCCGCCCGTTGAGATCAAGTCTTCCACCACTACCACTCTCATGCCGGGCCGGAGCTCACCTTCAATCAGGTTTTCCAGTCCGTGGTCTTTGGGTGTGGAGCGCACATACACAAAAGGCAGGTTCAAGGCGTCTGCGACCAAAGCTCCTTGCGGAATGGCTCCTGTGGCTACACCGGCAATGGCATCAACCTGTCCAAAACGTTCTAAAATCAGGCGTGTGATCTCTACTTTGACAAAGGTACGCAAGGACGGATAAGAAAGGGTTTTGCGGTTGTCACAGTAAAATGGAGACTTCCATCCGGATGCCCACGTGAAGGGGTTGGCCGGTTGTAATTTGATCGCCTTAATCTTTAGCAACTTTTCAGCAAACAATCTTTCCAAAGTTTTCATAGCAAACTATAACTATAATGAATAAATACGGTACAAAAATAGGGAAACTGCGCGACATTCAAAAAAAGAAATCACAATTTTTTAGTCTAATTCCTCATTTTCGTCCGAAACATCGATGCAGCGGCGTATATCCTTCATTTCGAAGCCGCGGCTCAGGGCAAAACGGACCAGCTTGTTGTTGAGTTCGTGTTCGTTTTCCGCATGGATGCTTTTCTTTTTCGAGTTCAGGAGGTCTTGCAGGATGGTTATATACTCTTCCTCGTCGATCTCGTTCAGGTAGGGCTGATAGGTGAAGCGGGGGATTTTCTTCAGGTAGAGTGCCTGGCCTATTTTCACCTTGCCCCATTTGGCGAAGCGATATTTGTCGTTCACGAAGGCACGGCAATACCGTTCCTCATCAATGTATTTTTCTGCCACCAGCCGTTCCACGATGCGGTCGATGGTGTTGTAGGGCATTCCCCACCGCTGCATTTTCTCGATGACTTCTGTCCGGCAATGTTCGGCAGAAGCGCAATAGGCAGCCACTTTGTTTAAAGCTTCTGTTTCTGTTAATTCTGTCATTTTTCTGCAATTACAAACCGGTCGTTTCCGGATAAATCTTTTAGTATGACGGCATCCTTATAGCCCATTCCGTCGAGCAAGGCGACGGTGTCTGGGCCGAAAGCCTGGTTGATTTCAAAGTAAAGTTTTCCTTTTGCCTTCAGCAAGATCTGTGCCAATTGGGCGATGTGGCGGTAGAAGCGGAGCGGATCGTTGTCTGGCACAAACAGAGCCGTGGCAGGCTCCCAGTCCAGCACGTTCCTTTCCATGTCCTTCTTTTCCGAGGCGGTGACGTAAGGCGGGTTGCTCACGATGGCATCATAGCAAGCTTCCCTGCTTGGCCGGTAAGTCAGCACGTCTTGCCGCTCGAAGCGGACCGATGCCTTTAGAGCCTGGTTGTTGGCCTGAGCGATGTGTAAGGCATCTTCCGAAATATCCCATGCCGTCACTTGCGTCTGTGGCAATTCCTTCGACAAGGTGATGGCAATGCACCCGCTTCCCGTTCCGATGTCGAGCACTTGCGCTTGGGGAGGCAGCTCTTTCAGGATGATTTCCACCAGTTCTTCCGTTTCCGGGCGGGGAATCAGCACGCCGGAGCTTACGAGAAATTTCCGTCCTAAAAAGCTGCATTCCCCTTGGATGTATTGAATCGGCTCGAATTTGAGCAGACGTGAAAGAATGTCTTTCAATTCTTGTTCCTCATTTGAGGATAAAGTCATATCTTTGCCCGCGTAATAGTCGGTGACGCTTTGCCCGAAGATGTCGCAACAGATGATCCGGGAGAGCCAAGCCGCCTCTTGCGGAGCATAGCAGGCTCGAAGAGTTTGGCGGATGTGGGCTACGGTCGCATTCATGAGGCTCAATTGGTTTTCGGGCTGCAAAATTAAAGATTTATCTGAAATATACATGCTTATGGGAGAAGAAAAATACATGCGTCGCTGTATAGAGCTGGCACAAAACGGTTTATGCCACACGGCTCCTAATCCGATGGTGGGGGCGGTGATCGTCTGCGACGGCAAAATCATTGGCGAAGGCTACCATGTCCGCTGTGGGGAGGCTCATGCTGAGGTGAATGCCATCCGTTCGGTGCAGGATGCCGGACTGCTGAAGCGTTCCACGCTTTATGTCAGTCTGGAACCGTGTGCCCATTATGGGAAAACGCCGCCTTGTGCCGACTTGATCGTGGAGAAACAGATTCCGAGGATCGTGGTTGGATGTGCCGACCCTTTTTCGAAAGTGGCGGGGCGAGGCATACAGAAGTTGCGCGATGCAGGCCGGGAAGTGGAGGTGGGGCTGTTAGAGGCTGAATGCCGCCACCTGATACGCCGTTTCATTACCTTCCACGTAAAAAAGCGGCCTTACATAACTTTGAAATGGGCGGAATCGGCCGATGGTTATATTGACTTGAGCCGTGAGGACGGAGTGCCGGTGATCCTGTCTTCCCCTCAGACATCCATGCTGGCGCATAAGAGGCGGGCGGAACACAGTGCCGTGATGGTGGGAACCCGCACGGCACTGCTGGACAATCCCGCTCTGACGGTGCGTGACTGGCATGGCCCTTCGCCTGCCCGGGTGGTGCTGGACCGTCGCCTGGAATTGCCGCCAGATCTTAAACTCTTCAATGGTGAGGTGCGGACCTTGGTGGTGACAGACCGGAAAGACTTGCCTTCTATCAATATAAATAAGGTGGAGTATATACAGGTGGACGATTGGCAGGATCTGTTGCCGCAATTGATGTCGGCGTTATACGGTCTTGGCCTTCAGTCTTTGTTGGTTGAGGGCGGGCATTGTTTGCTTCAGTCATTGATTGATGCCGGGCTTTGGGACGAAGGTTTTGTGGAACGCGCTCCCCGTTTGCTTGGATCCGGGGTGAAAGCACCGGAAGTGGGCAGGCAGGTGCCTTATGAGGTGGAGCGGTGGTTTGGTCGTGACTATTTGCATTATGGCCCGTTTTTCGATGCGGAATCCTGATTCGGAAGAAAAGCCGTAGCTTAAGCCGATTTTTACAAAGAAAGACCTTGCTGAGGGACGCATTACATTCTTTAAAAGTGTAAACGTGCCCAACTTGTGGCATTTTCATCGGCAAAAACTGTACTATTATCTATAATTTTATATAAAACTTCTCTTTAAAGCTGATTATAGAGAAAAATGTTCCTATTTTTGCAACTTGTAAATAAACACTATCTTACTAATGAGACGAAAGTTTTTATCCTTAATTGTGAGTTTCCTTCTAATGTCGATAGCGATAAGTTCATGCTTAGGCTCTGACGACGAATATGATGCAAGTGCAGATCCTACCGTGCATGCCTTTAGTCTTGATACCATTCGGGGAGTGAACTATCATTTTGCGATCGACCAGCTTAACAGATTGATTTATAATACAGATTCGTTGCCTTTAGGAGCGGATACGATTATAGACAGCATCCGGATTGATACATTCTTTGTGACAGGCTATGTGACATCCGGGGAGCTTGACACCATCCTGAACATCGAAAACTATCAAGACCTGAGCGGGGCGGCCAGCGGCAACGGCTTGCGTTTCAGAGTGCATGCGGCCGACATGGCTACTTACCGTGACTACCAGCTGAAAATCAACATACACCGGCAAGACCCGGACTCGTTGCAATGGGAACAGCCGGTCATGCTGCCTGCGGGCAACAACTCGATTGACAAGGTGCAGAAATCTGTGCTGTGGGACGGGAATCTGTGGGTGTATGTGCATTCTTTCGCAGGAGTGCTGACGGCTTACCATGCCCCTGCGGACAGATTGGAGAGCGGATGGACGGAAGAGGCTGTCAACCTGCCTGCGGATGTGGACATCTCGTCCCTGATGCGGATGGAAGGCGAAGCGTCGGCTCCCTTGGAAGAAAATGTCTGCCTGCTGGTGAAGACCGATGGTGGGGATGTCTACCGCTCAGCGGATGGTGTCAACTGGACGCTGCTGACTGGCTTGAGCGGCTCGGTGGAGGCTTTGCTCACTTGTTACAATGATGAGCTGATCGGCATTGTGGAGGATGAGAACGGCGTTTCCCGTTTCGCTGTAGCGGCTTCTGACTTGTCCGCTTGGAGCAGCGGAGGCGAGGCCGTGCCTGAAGGTTTTCCGCGTGAACATATCTATGCCGCCTTGTTCCAGACCTCTAACCTGCTGGAACAGGTGATGCTTGTGGGCGCTACGGACAATGAGAAGATCATTCCTTGGGCTTTTGACGGCCATACATGGGCGGAAATGGATCCGCAGACTTCTTACGACGCATATTGTCTGACCAGTCAGTTGGGCTACAATCCGGCCATCTTGCGTTACGGCGACCAGTTCTATATGTTTGGCGAACGCATGCAGGACATCTGTACTTCTGGTTCCGGGCTGGCTTGGAGCAGGCTGGAGGAGAAATTCTTGCTGCCAGACAACATCGGTGCGGGAGTCAGCTATTCGCTCGCAATGGATGGTGACAACTATCTCTATCTGGTGGCGAGCTCTCCCAACTATCAGGCATTCTATGTGTGGCGTGGGCGTCTTAATAAACTGGGCTTTGCCATTCAATGACGATGCTTACACCTTAATATAATATATTACTATAAAAAAGAATCGTGTGAAGATGCAACATACAGAGCAAATTGATTGGGGGCGGATTCCCAAACATGTGGCCATCATCATGGACGGAAACGGCCGATGGGCTAAACAGCGAGGGCATGAACGCAGCTATGGACATCAGGCTGGCGCAGAGACGGTGCATGTCATTACCGAAGAGGCGGCGAGGATGGGCATCAAATACCTGACCCTTTACACTTTCTCTACGGAGAACTGGAATCGGCCTTCCGACGAGGTGGCGGCACTCATGACGCTTCTTCTGGACAATATTGAGGAAGAGACGTTTATGAAGAACAACATCCGTTTTTGCGTGATTGGCGATAACGCCAAGCTGCCTGACGATGTGCAGGAGCGTTTGCGTTCGTGCATCGAGCATACGTCTGGCAATACGGGTATGACGTTGGTGCTGGCTCTGAGTTACTCTTCGCGGTGGGAAATTACTGAGGCTGTGAGGGAGATCGCACGTGAGGTGCAAGCGGGGAAACTGGATCCTATGCAGATAGACAGCGCAGAGGTGACGCGGCATTTAGCCACTCGTTTCATGCCTGATCCGGATCTGCTGATCCGCACGGGCGGAGAGATCAGGCTGAGCAACTACCTGTTGTGGCAGTGTGCTTATTCCGAACTTTACTTTTGCGATACGTATTGGCCGGATTTCAATGCCGAGGAATTGAGAAAAGCCATTCTGGATTTCCAGAAAAGGGAACGCAGGTTTGGCAGAACAAGTGAACAAATCAGTTATTAATCTCTTATATAATAAAAAGAATAGAAATGCATCATCGTATTTTCTTCATATTCATGACGATTGTCTGCCTGGCGGGAAGTGTGCGGAATGCGGCAGCGCAAGAGGAAACCAATACAGACAAGGAGAAACCTGTAATCCTCTATTCAGGAACTCCCAAGAAGTATGAAATAGCCGACATCAAGGTGCACGGAGCCGACAATTATGAGGATTATGTTATTATTGGCTTGTCGGGACTTGCCAAAGGACAAGTGGTGACCATACCGGGTGACGATATCAGCCAGGCGGCTAAACGCTATTGGCGGCATGGCTTGTTTTCGGATGTGCGCATCGAAGCCGACAAAATCGAAGGTGATAAGATCTGGCTGTCGATCCATCTGTCTATGCGCCCGCGTGTGACCGATATCCGTTATCATGGAGTGAAGAAGTCCGAGCGGGAAGACTTGGAAGCCAGAGTGGCTTTGCTGAAAGGCAATCAGGTGACTCCCAACGCCATCGACCGCGCCAAGACTTTGATCAAGCGCTACTATGACGACAAAGGATTCAAGAACGCCGAGGTGCTGATTGTGCAGCAGGACAATCCGGATAAGGAAAACGAGGTGTTTGTAGACATTACCATAGACAAGAAGGAGAAGGTGAAGGTGCATAAAATCACCATTGTCGGCAATCAGGCATTGAGTGTCAAGAAGCTGAAAAGGGTGATGAAGAAAACCAACGAGAAGGGCAAGCTGCTCAACCTGTTCCGCACTAAGAAGTTTGTGGAAGAAAACTACGAGGCGGACAAGCAGCTCATTATCGACAAGTACAACGAATTGGGCTATCGCGACGCCATGATTGTGGCCGACAGCATTTCCCAATATGATGAGCGCACCGTAGATGTCTTCATGGAGATTGAGGAAGGACAAAAGTACTATCTGCGCAATGTGACGTGGGTGGGCAACACTCTGTATTCCTCAGACAGGCTGGATCTGTATCTCGGTATGGCCAAAGGTGACGTTTACAATCAGAAACTGTTGGATGAACGTCTGAATACCGATGAAGATGCCATCGGAAACCTCTACTATAACAACGGTTACCTGTTCTACTCGCTGGATCCGGTGGAGGTGAACATCGTAGGCGACTCCATCGATCTGGAGATGCGCATTTACGAAGGCCGACAGGCTACCATCAATAAGGTCAGCATCAATGGCAACGACCGCTTGTATGAGAATGTGGTTCGGCGTGAGTTGCGTACCCGTCCGGGTGAGTTGTTCAGCCGTGATGCGCTGATGCGTTCCATGCGTGAAATCCAGCAGATGGGACATTTCGACCCGGAACAGATCACGCCGGACATCCAGCCGAATCCGGAAGACGGAACGGTGGACATCGGTTACGATCTGATCTCGAAAGCCAACGATCAGGTGGAGTTCTCTGCCGGTTGGGGACAGACGGGTGTCATCGGCAAGCTGAGTTTGAAGTTCACCAACTTCTCATTGGCCAACCTTTTGCATCCGGGTGAGAATTACCGGGGCATCTTGCCGCAAGGTGACGGGCAGACGCTGACCATCAGCGCACAGACCAATGCCAAGTACTATCAGTCGTACAGCCTTTCGTTCTTCGATCCTTGGTTTGGCGGCAAGCGGCCGAACTCATTCTCTGTCTCGGCTTTCTATTCGCGCCAGACCGACATCAGCAGCCAGTATTATAACGATGCTTACATGAACAGCTATTACAACAGCTATATGTATGGCTGGGGAGGTTATGGGATGTATAACTATGGCAACTATATCAATTATGAGAATTACTACGACCCGGACAAGTCCATCCAGTTGTGGGGAGTCTCCCTTATGTTTGGAAAGCGTCTGAAATGGCCGGATGACTACTTCCAGTTCTCTGCAGAGCTGGCTTATCAGCGGTATATCCTGCGTGACTGGCAATACTTTATCGTGACCAACGGCAAGTGTAACGACTTGAGCTTGAATCTGACGTTGGCGCGCAGCTCTATAGACAATCCTATTTATCCGCGTCAAGGTTCTGAGTTCGCCCTTTCGTTGCAGCTGACTCCGCCTTATTCTTTGTTTGACGGTGTGGACTATAGCACGTATAACACCCGGAACCAGGATGACTTGAACCGTATGCACCGTTGGGTGGAATATCACAAGTGGAAATTCCGCTCTAAGGTTTATATTCCGTTGATGAACCCTTACACAGTGAAACGTACTCCGGTGCTGATGGGTCGTGTGGATGTAGGATTGCTGGGACATTATAATAAATATAAGAAGTCTCCGTTTGGAACCTTCGAGGTGGGTGGTGACGGCATGACCGGTTATTCGACTTATGCCACGGAAAGCATCGCCTTGCGTGGTTACGAGAATAACTCATTGACTCCTTACGGTCAGGAAGGTTATGCTTACACTCGTTTGGCTTTGGAGTTGCGTTATCCGCTTATGTTGGAGACCAGCACCAGCATTTATGCGCTGGCCTTCGTGGAAGCCGGTAATGCATGGACAGAGGTTGGCGATTTCAATCCGTTCGATTTGAAACGTTCGGCCGGTATAGGTGTCCGCATTTTCTTGCCGATGATTGGCATGATGGGTATTGACTGGGCATATGGTTTCGATGACATCCGTGGGTCAAGCCAATATGGCGGCAGTCAGTTCCACTTCATCTTGGGACAGGAATTCTAACGGGTTAGAGAATAAATGGCAGAAACTGGAACTTAAAAAATACATGAGCGTTATGAAAAAAAGTATCTTATTAGGATTGTTGCTGCTCGCAGTGAGTGTGACGGCTCAAGCGCAAAATTTTGCGCTGATTGACATGGAGTATATATTGAAGAATATTCCTGCATATGCCACAGCCAACAAACAGTTGGAACAAGCTTCCAAAGAATGGCAGGCGGAGGTGGACAAGCGTTCTCAGGAAGCTAAGAGCTTGTATGAAAAATACCAGACTGAGGCCAAGAAACTTTCAGCTGACCAGATGACGCAGAGAGAGAATGAGATAGTGGAAAAGGAGAAAGAGGCGGCAGATTTGCGCCGGAAATATTTCGGTCCGGAAGGAGAGTTGGCCAAGAAACGCAACGAACTGATGCATCCTATCCAGGATGCCATTTACAATGCTGTGAAGGAGGTGGCCATGGAAGCCGGATATGACATGGTGATAGACCGTGCCTCTGCTGCCAGTGTCCTGTTCGCTTCACCGAATATTGATGTCAGTGACGATGTGTTAGACAAGTTGGAAAAGGCTCAATGAGGCTTTGTATGTGATAAAGACTATCAAATATCAAAAATCAATTAAATAACAAACATTATGCTAAAGAAAATCGCTTTTGCCATAGTTATGTTTATTCTCCCGTTGGGAGCTATGGCGCAATTGAAATTTGCTCACATGAATTCGCAAGAAGTCATCGCTGTAATGCCTGAATTTACCAAGGCGCAAGCTGATCTGGACGCTCTTTCAAAACAGTATCAGGCTGAGATGGAACGCAACGCAAAGGAACTGAACACGAAGTATCAGGAATATTTGCAGCAGGCCGATTCACTGCCGCAGAACATTGCTGAAAGACGTCAGAAAGAATTGCAGGACATGGCTCAACGCCAGGAGCAGTTCCAACAGGAAGCTTATCAGGCTATGCAGAATAAGCAGCAGGAGCTGATGGCACCTATCTACAAGAAACTGGACGATGCTGTTCAGGCGGTAGGCAAGGCTGAAGGTGTGGTCTATATTTTCGACATGGCTCGTACGCCAGTGGCATACGTAGGCACGGAAAGTGTGGATTTGACAGCTAAGGTGAAAACTCAGCTGGGCATAAAATAAGCAAGAAATTATTTCTGAATACACCACATACAGTTAGAGAGATGCATTCCTTGAAAAAGAGGGGAATGCATCTTTTTTGGTATGTATGCCTGAGGGGGCCGGAGCGGGAGGGTCAGAGCCAGTCCAGCAGCTCATTCAGGTCGGCAATCTGATAAGTGGGGCGGAACGGAAGATCGGATCGCCCGTTTGAGTTGTAAAACACTTGCCGCATGCCTACACCTGCTGCGCCAGCCACATCGTTTTCCCAACTGTCGCCTATCATCAGCGATTGATGCAGCTCAGACTGGGTGGCCGACAGTGCGAAGTGAAAAATGGCAGGCCAAGGCTTGAGCACACCGATGTCTTCGGACAAGATGACTTTCTTGAAATAGGGGGCGATGCCAGAGGAGCGCATCTTCTGATACTGTAGTTCACGGAAACCGTTGGACAGGATATAAAGGTTGTAGCGGCCGGACAGCTGCGAGAGAACTTCCCGGGCATGGGGCATGAGCTTGCGTTTGTAGGGAATGACGGCAAAGAAATCGTCGGCAAACTTCTGAGCCAGGGCCGGATTGCTTGCTCCAACAGCTTCCAGGGGATAGAGAAAGCGCTGGCGGTTCAGTTCGGCCTTGCTGACCAGACCTTTCCCGTATTCCGCCCAAAGGGCTTGGTTGCGTTGCTGGTAGAGCGTATAGAAGTGCTGGAAAGAGGAGAAGAAGCGGTTGTACAGATGCTTGTGATACATCTCTTCAAAGGTGTCGCGGGCATTTTGGGAAAAGTCCCATAGCGTATCGTCTAAATCAAAAAAAAGGTTTTTATATGTCGTCATGTCGGGTACGGGATGGAGTGGCAGGAAAATGCGGAGGCACAGAATTTCTTTTCTGTGCCTCCGTGTCTCTTCAGTCATCACCTGTTTAGGTTGTTCTGGTGCTTTTCATTTAACTTGGATCACCAGGTATTTGGAGATGCTCCAGAAATCCGTCGGATTCGTAATCTTCAGGGTGAGCTGGTCTTTGTCGTCCTTTTCCAATACGTACGAGCTTGCCGGATGGTTCGTCAGGACTTCAGCGTCTTTGGAATACAGCTTGATTTCCTTGGTGGTGCGGATGTCCACTTGGGTGAAATAGTCCTTATTGATGTTGGCATCGGTCATGACTTCACCTTTCTTGAACAGGCCGGTATTGGTCAGGATGTTCTGGTCTTTCAGTTCTTTTTTAGTTCCGAATACAAACCATGCGGCATGGAGAGCGCGGTCTTGTTCAGCCACGGTTTTCGATTTGGCTTCGTTTTCCGAGGTCAGTTTCTCATTGTCGGCGGTCAGGTCGGTCACAGCTTCATCCAGTTCCTGGATGCGGACATTCTTGGCGGCCAGTTCAGCCTGTAGCTCTTCGATGCGTTGTGTCTTGGCCACCAGTTCCTGAGTCAGGCTCTCCACAGCGCGTTGCAGCTGGGCTGAGTTGTTTTTGCTTCTTTTCAGCTGGGCTTGCAGCTTGCTGATCTGCTCCCTGTTTTCCTCCATCTGTTTGCGGATAAACTCAATGTCGGCGGCTATTTGCTCTTTGGCGCTCAAGGAGCCTTCTGCCGCAGCTCCCCGCTGCAAGTCTACGCGGTTTTCCGCAGCATTGATTTGCCGGAAACCTTCAGAAATGTCGTTGAAAGTCCCCATCATGTCGTCCAGTTCTGCGTTGCGTTGGTCCAGCTCGGTTCTGAGCGAGTCATTTTCGGCCTGCAACTGGCTTTTGTCTCCACTAAAGTTGCTGCACGATGCCATTACGGCTGCACATGCCATGAATACTGCTAATTTTTTCATAGGTGTTTGTTTTTTATAGTTAATAATAGGGTTTGTTTACATGTCTTTTCCTGCCACGATAAGCACGATTTCTCCTTTGGGCTCATGGGCTGTGAAGTGTTCCGTCAGTTCCGCCAGGCTGCCGTGTACGGTCTCCTCATGCACTTTGGAGATTTCGCGGGACACCGATGCCTGCCTTTCTGCGCCGAAGCGTTCCGAAAGTTGGGTCAAGGTTTTGACCAGCCGGTAGGGGGATTCGTAGAAGATCATGGTGCGGGTCTCTTCAGCCAGGAAATTCAGCCTTGTCATGCGGCCTTTCTTTTGCGGCAGAAATCCTTCAAAGCAAAATTTGTCGTTGGGCAGTCCGGAAGCGACCAAGGCAGGGACAAAGGCTGTGGCTCCAGGCAGGCATTGCACTTCGATGCCGTTGCGCACACACTCACGTACCAGCAGGAAGCCCGGATCAGAAATGGCTGGTGTGCCCGCATCGGATATGAGAGCTATGGTCTCTCCACCTAAGATGCGTTTGACAAGGCTGTCCACGGTCTGGTGCTCGTTGAATTTGTGGTGAGATAGCATGGCATTCTTAATCTCGAAGTGTTTCAGCAGGATGCCTGAAGTGCGGGTGTCTTCAGCCAGGATTAGGTCCGCTTCCTTCAAGACGCGGATCGCACGGAATGTCATGTCTTCCAGATTTCCTACCGGAGTAGGCACTACATAAAGCTTTCCCATAGCGTTGGAGTCTGTGTTTATTGGAAATATTTTTTCAACAGTTCGATAAAGTCAGCGGCAGCTTCGTTGTCCTCAGCGGGATGTGCTGCCAACGCGTTAAACCGTTTCATGGCTTCATCCAGAGAAGAAGCTTCTCCAATGTGCTGGATGGCCGCATTCATCTCTTTCGCATCGCCTTTAAACAATTCGCGCGTAAAACGGAAGGTGTCGTTCAGGCTGAGAGCGTGTCTCAGGTCTGTAGCCGGCTTGATGCGCTCAGCCAGGATGGGTGAAAGGGCGGGAGCCTCCCCTTCCTTTTTCCCTTTTGCGGTTTCCTTCTCAGCTGTGTTCTCTTTACCTGCGGCAGTACCCTTTCCGCCTGTGTTCTCCATATTGGCTGCGGTTTCCTTTTCAGCAGTGTTCCCGTTTCCGGCTACAGCCTCTTTTTCAGCCGTTGGCTCGTTTCCGGCAACAATCTCCTTCTTAGGGGCAGGTTCTGATCCAGCCGCTTCCTTTTCTGGAGAGGGTTGGGGGGTGCTCAGCTGTGCGCTCAAGCTGTCTATGTTTGTTTGCATTTGCTGGATGCGCCGCAAGGCAACCTTCCGCAGGGCAGGGTTATTGTTTGCATCGAGCGTTTGCAGCAAGTATTTCAGTTCCTGCAGATCCAATTCTATATCCGTTATCAATGTTTGCATCATTGTTTTTGTCTTTCGTCCTTGTTAACGCTACAAATGTAGAAAATAATAATGAAAAAAGATCGGAAAGCTCGTAAAAGTATTAAATTTGCATCCAAATATAGCATTTTTAAAGTTTTGCGAACATGACATCATTTACAGGTGATCCCATTCAGGAAACACGCCGCAAGGGTCGGATAGAGGTGATTTGCGGATCGATGTTTTCCGGTAAGACAGAGGAACTGATACGCAGGTTGAAACGGGCCAAGTTTGCCAGACAGCGTGTCGAAATCTACAAGCCGGCTATAGACACCCGCTATTCGGAGGAGGAAGTCGTGTCTCACGAAGGCAATTCCATTTCTTCCACGCCGGTCGAATCCTCGGCGAGTATCTTGTTGCTCACTTCTGAGGTGGATGTGGTGGGCATTGATGAGGCTCAGTTTTTCGATGAGGGTTTGGTTAAGGTCTGCAACCAATTGGCCAATAATGGCATTCGCGTGATCGTGGCGGGACTGGATATGGATTTTCGCGGCAATCCTTTTGGTCCGATGCCACGGCTTTGTGCCATAGCCGATGAAGTGTCAAAGGTGCATGCCATTTGTGTAAAGTGTGGTGAACTGGCCACTTTTTCCCATCGCACAGTGAAAAATGACAGGCAAGTGTTGTTGGGTGAGACCGAGGAATACGAGCCATTGTGTCGCGAATGCTATTTGAAAGCCCTTGTAAGGGATGAAAGTTAGCCAATTCCCCAACTAAAAATAGCGGATTTTTGATGCTCAAAGAAAAAAATATCCCTAAAAGCATTGCAAATCCGCCAAAACTCCCTATCTTTGCACCCGCTTAACGGCACTAAGGTTTGATTCGCTAGCTCAGCAGGTAGAGCACATCCCTTTTAAGGATGGGGTCTTGGGTTCGAGCCCCAAGCGAATCACCAAAAAGCGACAACAAAAAGACAAGTCCTACAAAATCAATATTTTGTGGGACTTTTTTGTTGTCTTTTGGCGACCTTGACCGCCAAAAAGAGGGATCAGTCCGAAAACCCGGTTGCAAGGCATTATTGGATACTTGGCCAACGCAGCAATAATACTTGGCCATCGAAGCAAGATAAAATGGCCAACGCAGCAATAATACTTTGGCAAGTAACCTATGCTGCTGAAAAAAAGCCCGGACAGGATTTTGTCCCGATGATCAACCTACTTCTTCCACCTACCTTGCAACCGACTTTTCGGACTGATCCCAAAAAATAGTACCCAATTCGTACCCCCGACAAGATTTTCAAAAAAGGGGTACGATTTGTCGGAAATTGGCGGAACGCTGTCGG
>CALUOU010000063.1 GCA_944322335.1 uncultured Bacteroides sp. | reverse complement strand
TTTGAAAGTGGTGCCACCAGGAATCGAACCGGGGACACAAGGATTTTCAGTCCTTTGCTCTACCAACTGAGCTATGGCACCGTCTCAATGTATCACTTTTGCAAACGCAAAGATCGTTTTTTGAATTGCAGGAATTTTCTCAATCAAGAAATTAAGATCAGCACAATCGCTTCTTTCTTCTCTTCAAAGTGGTGCCACCAGGAATCGAACCGGGGACACAAGGATTTTCAGTCCTTTGCTCTACCAACTGAGCTATGGCACCGTCTTTACGTCTTTCGCTTTTGCGGGTGCAAAGATAGGCACTTTTTTATTATCACCAAACTTTTCTGCCGAAAAAAATGAAAGTTATCGCAAAAGAACGCGCAATCCGAACGAGCCGCATACGCCAATCGGATGATGTCCGCGCGCGAGACACACATCACCCACAAAAGATGCGCACATCATACAAGCCTCTTGCTGTCAACGGTTTTAAAAAAAAGCATTGCAATGTATTATGTATAGTCAAGCAGGAACAATTTGTGGGCGACGGCCCGTTTGCAGAGAGCCAAACGTGCCGCTCAAATATGCGATCTGACCGAGACCCTGTAGCCTGTCTCTCTCTGCCCGGCACAGCAATAACCGAAAAAGGGACATGAAGCCTTGCGTAGCTTCATGCCCCTCCTCCGAAAATATTTTGTCTGCCGCTACATCATGGTAAGCAGAATCATCTGTCCGGCCAAGATACGCAGGAACATGGTCAGCGGATATACCGTGGAATAACCTACAGACGGTGCGTCATTACCGGCTGCCTGATTGGAGTAAGCCAATGCGGGAGGGTCGGTAGTACTACCGGCAATCAGCCCCATAAGGGTGAAGTAATTCACCTTATAATACCAACGGGCAAAGACACCCACCAGCAGCAAGGGGATGATGGTTATCAGGAAACCGTAAAGCACGTAGTAGAGGCCGTCGCCTTCGACCACGGTTTCCACAAAATGCTGGCCGGCGTCGATTCCCACACTCGCCAGGAAAAGCACAATGCCGATCTCACGCAACATCAGGTTGGCACTCATCGTGGTGTAGGTCACCAGTCTCAGTTTGTGTCCGAAACGGCCAATCAAAATGGCCACCACCAGCGGGCCGCCGGCCAAACCAAGCTTGACAGGTGTCGGCATGCCTGGGAAAGCGACAGGAATGCTTCCCAGCAAGATGCCCAGAAAGATACCTACGAAGATGGTCACAATGTTCGGCGTGTCCAACCGTTTCAACTGGTTGCCCAGCACATTGGCCACACGCTCTACGGCATCCTGCTGGCCTACCACCATCACGCGGTCACCCACCTGAAGCACCAGGTTGGGATCGGCAAACAGGTCCATACCCGAACGGTTGACACGGGTCACGTTCACCCCATACATGCTGCGGAAGTGCATGCTGCCCAATTTCTTTCCATTGATATCCGACTTGGTCACCAAGATACGGCGGGAAACCATCGGCATGTCTTGCTTTTCCCAGTCCACCTGTATTTCCCGTCCGATGAAAGCGGTAACAGCGGCGGCATCTTCTTCGGAGCAGACAATGAACAGCTGATCGCCCAGGCAGAACTGAGTGTCCTGATTGGGGATGCTGACATGGCCTTCATGACGGATGCGCGAACAGACGAACGGACGGCCCAGAAAGTCCTTGACCTGCAGTAGCCGCTTGCCGTCTATCATTTCGTTGCGCACCTCCAGCGTCATCATGTGCGGCTGATGTTTCATGTCGCCTTCCTGGCTATGAATGGCATTCTCCTCGTCAGACAGGTTGATGCGGAAGATGTAGCGGATGGCAATGATCGAGCCGATGATGCCGATCACGCCCAACGGATAGGCACAGGCATAGCCCAACGCGATAGGGTCGCCCGTATAGTGCAGCTGGTTCAAGGCTTCCTGAGCGGCACCCAGACCTGGCGTGTTGGTCACAGCACCGTACAGAATGCCGATCATCATCGGCAATTCCACTTGCCCACTGGCCATGAAATAGATGGCCAACGTCACCACAATGTTCAAGACAACAATAGCCACAGCCAACATGTTTAGCGTCATCCCTCCTTTCTTAAAGGAAGAGAAGAACGAGGGTCCTACCTGCAAACCAATGCAGAACACAAACAACGTCAATCCGAACTCTCGGATGAACTGCAAAATATGCGGTTCCACCGAAAAGCCGAAATGGCCCATGAAGATGCCCATAAAGAGCACAAAGGTCACACCCAGCGAAATGCCGCAGACCTTAATTTTGCCCAGCAACACGCCGACTGAAATGACGAATGCATATAGGCAAACGACATGGGCGATCGAACTGGGCTCCCACAATAGAGTGTCTAACCAATCCATACTGTATAAATATATTATGATTTTTAATTTTTCCGCAAAATTACTTAATCGAAAGGAGCTGACAAAAAGAATAAGCCACTTTTTAGCGGATTATTCAGGTCATTTCACCATAAAGCATTACTTTTGCGAATAATATCAGACTTTGCATTGGAAAAATGATAGAAGAGATTAAAAAAGCCTGCCAGGTCATGAGCCGTGGAGGCGTTATATTGTACCCCACCGATACCATCTGGGGCATCGGCTGCGACGCGACCAACGAAGAAGCCGTGCGCCGCGTGTATGAGATCAAGCACAGGGCAGACAGCAAGGCCATGCTGGTTCTGGTGGACTCGCCCGTAAAAGTGGATTTCTATGTGAGCGATGTGCCCGATGTGGCATGGGACCTGATAGAACTGACCACCAAACCTCTGACCATCATCTACTCTGGAGCGCGCAACCTGGCTCCCAACCTGCTGGCCGAAGACGGAAGTGTGGGCATAAGGGTCACACAAGAAACGTTCTCCATGCAGCTATGCAGGCAGTTCCGCAAGGCCATCGTATCGACTTCGGCCAACATCAGCGGACAGCCTTCACCCGCCAGCTTCAGCGAAATCAGCGAAGACATCAAACGTGCGGTGGACTACATCGTCAATTACCGGCAAGAAGAGACAGGCCATCCCAAACCTTCCAGCATCATCAAACTGGGTCAAGGAGGAGTAATTAACATCATCCGAGAATAAGAACCATGGCTTTAGAAAACAGAAAATGGCTGCAGCGTTTCAACCTGTGGCGTGAAAAGAACATCAAAGAGAAACAGTTTATCCTGATTCTCAGCTTCTTGGTCGGCATCTTTACGGCCACAGCAGCCCTGATCCTGAAAATGCTGATCCACCTGATACAGGGATTCCTGACGGAAAACTTTGACACCACCGAAGCCAACTACCTCTATCTGGTTTATCCCGTTGTGGGGATTTTCCTCGCCGGACTGTTCGTGCGCCATATCGTGAAGGATGACATCAGCCATGGCGTGACCAAAATCCTCTATGCCATCTCCCGCCGGCAGGGACACATCAAGCCCCACAACACGTGGTCATCCATGATAGCCAGCTCCATCACCATCGGATTCGGCGGATCGGTAGGAGCCGAAGCGCCTATCGTACTGACCGGATCGGCCATCGGCTCCCACTTGGGAAGCCTTTTCAAGATGGAGCACCGCACCCTGATGCTCCTCATCGGCTGCGGGGCTGCCGGAGCGGTAGCAGGCATCTTCAAGGCTCCCATTGCCGGACTGGTATTCACCCTGGAGGTGCTGATGATTGACCTGACCATGACATCGCTGCTGCCCCTGCTCATTTCGGCCGTTACGGCAGCCACCATGTCCTACATCGTGACGGGACAGGAAGCCATGTTCAAATTCCACCTGGACGAGGCTTTCGAGCTGAGCCGCATTCCATATGTCATCATGCTGGGCATCTTTTGCGGACTGGTCTCGCTCTACTTCACCCGTGCCATGAATTCGGTGGAAGGAGTATTCGCCAAACTGCAAAAGCCTTACAAGAAACTGATCTTCGGAGGTGCCATGCTGAGCATCCTCATCTTCCTGTTTCCGCCGCTCTACGGCGAAGGCTACGACACCATCGAACTGCTGCTGAACGGGACTTCCAACGAAGAATGGAACACGGTGATGGACCATTCGCTTTTCTACGGACACAGCCAGCTGCTGTTGCTCTATCTGTCTCTGATCATCCTGTTTAAGGTCTTTGCCTCCAGCGCCACCAACGGCGGAGGCGGATGTGGCGGTATCTTCGCGCCTTCGCTTTACCTGGGTTGCATAGCAGGCTTCATTTTCTCCCATTTCAGCAACGACCTTGCCATCACGGCTTACCTCCCGGAAAAGAACTTTGCCCTGATGGGCATGGCAGGCGTGATGAGCGGCGTGATGCACGCCCCGCTGACGGGAGTATTCCTCATCGCGGAGCTGACGGGAGGATATGACCTCTTCCTGCCGCTCATGATTGTGTCGGTCAGCTCCTACCTGACCATCATCGTATTTGAGCCTCACAGCATCTACTCCATGCGCTTGGCTAAAAAAGGCGAACTGCTGACCCACCACAAGGACAAGGCAGTCCTGACACTGATGAAGGTGGAGAATGTGGTGGAGAAAGACTTCGTGACAGTACATCCCGAAATGGATCTGGGGCAACTGGTGAAGGCCATCTCAAGCTCCCACCGCAACATATTTCCAGTGACAGACAAGGATGGCAACCTGCTCGGCATCGTTTCGCTGGACGACATCCGCAACATCATCTTCCGCCAAGAGCTGTATCACCGCTTCACCGTGAACAAGCTGATGACCACCACTCCAGCCCGACTGCTCAACACCAGCAGCATGGAGGAAGTGATGCATACGTTCGACGAGACCAATGCCTGGAACCTGCCTGTAGTGGACGAAAGCGGCAAGTATCTGGGCTTTGTCTCCAAATCGAAAGTGTTCAACTATTACCGCAACGTGCTGGTGCATTTCTCGGATGACTGAAAAACATGTTTTTCGGGGCTTATGGCTGATGGTCACCCCGCCGCTATACCTCAAAACTCACAAACTTAAAAACTCATCAACTTAAAAACCTAAGAATGAACAAGGAAGATTTACGCATCGTTTATATGGGGACTCCTGATTTTGCCGTGGAGCCTCTTCGTCGCCTCCTCGAAGGAGGCTACAACGTGGCGGGTGTCATCACCATGCCCGACAAACCCGCCGGACGTGGACATAAGCTACAGGCCTCACCCGTGAAACAATTCGCGCTGGAGCACAACCTGCCCCTGCTGCAACCCGAGAAGCTGAAAGCCGAAAACTTTCTGGAAGCTTTGCGCGCCTGGAAAGCCGACCTGCAAATCGTAGTGGCTTTCCGCATGCTGCCTGAAGTGGTCTGGGCCATGCCTCGCTTAGGCACGTTCAACCTGCACGCCTCTCTCCTGCCCCAATACCGGGGAGCAGCGCCCATCAACTGGGCAGTCATCAACGGAGAGACCGAAACAGGCATCACAACTTTCTTCCTGAAACAAGAGATCGACACGGGAGAAGTCATCCAACAGGTCCGCATTCCCATTGCCGACACCGATGATGCCGGCGCCGTGCATGACCGGCTGATGACGCTGGGAGGCCGCCTCGTCACCGAAACGGTCGATGCCATCCTGGCCGGAGAGGTCAGACCCATCCCGCAAGAGGAAATGTACCAGCCCGGAAGCGAACTGCGCCCGGCTCCTAAAATATTCAAAGAAACGTGCCGCATCAGCTGGAACCAGCCCGTGAAGACGGTCTACGACTTTGTGCGCGGCCTTTCGCCCCATCCCACGGCCTGGACCGAACTGCATCAGCCGGAAACAGAGCCTGTGGTGGTGAAAGTATTTGAGACGGAGAAGCTGCCCCAATCCCATGACCTCACTCCCGGAACCATCCGGACGGACGGAAAGACCTATCTGCATGTGGCCGCCGCCGATGGCTTCATCGGCATCCGCTCGCTGCAACTGCCCGGCAAGAAGCGCCTGAATACAGACGAGCTGTTGCGCGGATTCCGGATCAAAGAAGGGAGCAGGATGGAATAAGGCGCGTAGCGATTGGTGTTTATGCCTGTCACTTAATGAGCCAGCCGTCAAATCCTCACTCCAGCATGTACCGGCGAGGAGAACAGCCCGTGGCTGCCTTGAAATACTTGCCGAAGAAAGAAGGATTGGCAAAGTTGAGCATTTCGCTGATTTGCTGCACTGTATAGGAGCGGCTCTTCAGCAAAGCTTTGGCTTCGAGAATGACATAGTCGCGGATCCAGTCGCCCGCAAAGCGCCCGCTGGCCTGATGGATCGCCAAAGACAAATATTTGGGTGTAAGACACATTTTGTTTGCATAAAACGCCACGCCACGCTCCGCGCGGTAGTGCTTCTGCACCAATTCCAGAAAATGGCCGAACAACTGCTGCTGGCGGCTTTCGGCGCGTTCTTGCCCGTTCTGCCGGACATAGCGCGTCAGCCATTGATAGCCGTTGCATGACAACACCTGCATATAAGCGTTCAGCACCTCACGTGTAAAAGCGAAGTCCGGCTGTTCCACCTTGCGCCGCATGGCATGGTAAATGGCGAGCGATTCGGCCATCTCTTCAGAAGATACAGCCAATACAGACTGCCTCGACAAATATCTCCGGAACTGGACGGAAAAGCTGGTGTACACTTCCTCATAGCGGCTGCCGGAATAGGCGATCATCGCCACCTGACAATCGTCGCTGATTTCCAGGCATTCTCCGATGCTGCCCGGAAGCACCACCAGCACACAATCAGCCCGCAGCATGAATTCCTGAAGATTCAACCGGACACGCAAACGGCCTTGGGTGCACAACAGAATAAAGGTAAAGTTTACCTTAAACGGATGATCCACCGCCACAAACTCAGAACTGGCTTCCGATGTGGAAAGTTCTCCGAAATTATCTGCCAGCATAAACTCATTCTCAAAAAACAACGTATGCTCCATGACCGGCAGCATCGCCATGTCTAAAGGTCTGAAAATGGAAGAAGATTTCATTCTTAATTGTCTTTTTTAAAGTTAGGGCTTGCAAAAATAGGCTTTTAGGACAATATTTAATGTAAAACATAGCCTTTTTTCCCATATATTCCGTCCGATCGGACATTTTAGTGTCCGATTGGGAAGCAATAGATAAAGGTAAAAGCCTGAACTTTGCCGAAAATTAAAAAATGGATTTATGATGAAACGGACTTATCTTCTTCTTCCTTCGATCGGTCTTCTGCTGGCCGGATGCGGCTCGCCTCAGACAGAACAGACCATACACAGCGTATTGCTGACCCGCCCCATTCAGGCCGATGCCGGACAGACGCTTTGCTTCTCAGGCATTGTCCGCGAAGCGGGGGACATCAGTCTGGGCTTTAAAACAGCCGGACAAATCAGCCGCATTGCCGTGAACGAAGGCGACTTTGTACGCCAAGGACAACTCATAGCCACCTTGGACGATGCAGACTATAAACTGGGAGTGGAAGCCCTGCAGGTGCAATACGACCAGCTCTCCAACGAGGTGAAACGCGTGGAACAGCTGTATAAAGGGAAAAGCGTATCAGCGAACGATTACGAAAAAGCGGTGGCAGGTCTGAAGCAACTGGGCGTTCAGCTGCAAGTAAATAGAAACAAACTGGACTATACCCGTCTCCATGCGCCCGTGAGCGGCTATGTGAGAGAAGTGAACTTCGATGAAGCCGAAATGGTAAATGCCGGCACACCTGTCATCAGCCTGCTGGACATTGACGGCATGGAAGTGGAACTGGACGTGCCCGCCGCCGTCTACCGGAAACAAACGGAAATCAGCAGCATCTCCTGCCGCATTTCGGACCGGGAACAGCCGATGGACATGAAACTCCTTAGCCTGACTCCCAAAGCCGACGCCACACAACTCTACCGGATGCGCCTGGGCTTTGCCTCTGCCCCCAACGCCTCGCTGACAGCAGGCATGAATGTCCGGACGGAACTGCATCTGGCTTCAGCCGACTCCACACACACTTTTGCCTTGCCGCTACGCTCCGTCTTTCAGGAGCAAGAGAAAAGCTACGTCTGGACCCTTAGCGGAGATTCCCTTATTAATAAGGTGGAAATCTCGATACAAGAGATAGATCCGACGGGACGTGTGCTCGTGACAGGCTTGAAAGGCAATGAGTCCGTGGTGCGCGCCGGGGTGCATGCCTTGCAAGAAGGCGAGAAAGTGCGTGTGATAGCCGAGGATAATGACACCAACGTGGGAGGACTGCTGTAATGAAAGCAACGGAATTTTTCATGCGCCGTCCCACCCTGTTCTGGTCGCTGATGGCGGGCATCATTCTGGCGGGTATCTTCGCTTTCGTCCAAATGCCCAAACTGGAAGATCCGGCCGTGGCCGTCAAACAAGCCATGGTCGTGGTCCCCTATCCGGGAGCCAGTGCCCATGAAATGGAACTGGACGTGGCTCTGAAAATGGAAGATGCCCTGCGCACCTTGCCTGATGTGAAAAAGATCAAGACCGAATGCCACGACGGCACTGCCATGTTCACAGTGGAGTTTCTGCTTTCGGTCCCTTTGGATGAGCTGGAACAGCGCTTCGACCTCCTCCGGCGCAAAGTGAATGACCTGCGCTCCAGCCTGCCTCAAGGATGTTATGATCCTGTCGTCGTGGACGACATGATGGATGTATATGGCATATTCTACGCCCTCAAAGGAGACGGCTACACCTATCCCGAACTCTACAAATACGCCCGGATGATCCGTCGCGAGCTGCTGGCTGTGGACGGGGTGAAGCGGGTGAACATAGCCGGAAACCGCGACGAGGTCATCAACATCGTGCTTTCCCAAGAACAGTTGTCTCGCAACGGCCTTGTGCCTGTGCAGATCATGTCTGCCCTGAACGGTGCCAGCCAGACGGTCAACGCAGGAAATTATGAAACGGACGGCGACCGCCTGCGCATCAGCGTGTCAGGACAAATCACCGATGAAGAGGATATCCGCGACATACTCATCCAGACCACTGACGGCAAGCAAGTCCGTCTGGGTGACCTTGCCAAGGTGGAGCGCGCGTATTCCGAACCTCAGCGCAACGGTTTCTTCGTCTCCGGCAAACCGGCCCTGGCCATCTGTCTGGCCATGGAGGAAGACGCGATCGTGCCCGATGTGGGCAAGGCTGTGGACAAACGGCTGGCGGAAGCGATGAGACGAGCGCCTGTCGGCATGGAGACTGAAAAGATATTCTTCCAACCCGACAAGGTAGACGATGCCATCAACTCATTTATGTGGAACCTGGTGGAGTCTGTAGCCATTGTCATTCTGGTGCTGATCTTCAGCATGGGCTTCCGCAGCGGAGTGATCATCGGCAGCGGACTGGTCTTGACGATTGCCCTTTCGTTTCCCGTCCTGCTGGCCATGGGGACAACCCTGCAGCGCATCTCGCTTGGCGCTTTCATCGTAGCCATGGGCATGCTGGTGGACAATGCCATTGTGATCATGGATGGCATCCTCATCGACAAGCAACGAGGTCTCGGACCCAAAACCTACCTGTACCGCATCGGACGCAACACGGCGTTCCCCCTGTTGGGCGCGACCCTCATCGCCGCCTCCACTTTCCTCTGCATCTACCTCTGCCCAGGCTCGGCGGGCGAATATGCGGGCGACCTTTTCCTGGTGCTCTGCGTCAGCCTGCTGGCCAGCTGGGTACTGGCATTGATCCAAGTGCCGGTCTGCGCCAAGTCGTGGCTGCCCTTGCGGGAAAAAGCCAAGAAAGAAGGGGAAGTGATGAACTCGCCTGTACACCGTTTTGTGCGCCGCACGGCGGGGACGCTGATCGCCCATCGGGGCATCACGCTGACGGCAGCCGTCGCAGTATTGGCACTTTGCATATTCGGCATGACAAAGGTGAAAAACCTTTTCTTCCCGGACTTTGACTACAAGCAGTTTGTGGTGGAATACTTCTTGCCCGCACAGAGCGGTCCCGACCGCGTGAGACACGACTTGCAGGAAATGACGGCCTTGCTCGAACAGAATCCTGCCGTGGAACGTGTGGCCGCCAGCATGGGCAGCGCACCCGCACACTATTGTCTGGTGCGCCCCATGACATCGGGCGGCGACTGCTACGGGGAGCTGATGGTGGATTGCAAGGACTACGCCACGGTGATGGAGCAGATACCCGGCATCCGCAAGCAACTGCGCGAACGCTATCCGGACGCCTACATCCGCATCCGCAAGTATAACTTCTCCATCTCGACCTCACACACCGTGGAAGTGGAGTTCAGCGGACCTGATCCAGCCGTGCTGCGGGAACTGAGCCGCCAGGCGGAGGACATCATGCGCCGTTGCCCGTATGTAGATCCCTATTCAGTGGAAAACAACTGGAAGCCGCGCGGCAAGGTATTGACAGCCGACTACAACCGCGCCAACGCCCTCCGGGCAGGCATCGAGCGGAGCGATGTGGCCAATGCGCTGATGGCGGCCACCGACGGCATGACCGTAGGCGTGCTCAACGACCAGGACCGCACGACGCTGGTCAACCTGCAAGTGCGCCAGACCGACGGCAGCCGCCTACAAGACCTGCGGAACATCCCCGTGTGGAGCACCCTGAACCTGCACTTCTCCAACGAAGCCCTGCAAAGCGTGGTGACAGGAGGCAAGAATGTGGAGACCCTGCAAGACGAGCTGTTCCGCAGCGTCCCGCTGAGCAACGTGACGGACGGCTTGCGCCTGTCGTGGGACGAGAACGCGGTGTTCCGTGTCAACGGGCAACGGGCCATCGAGGCGGAATGCGACCCCAACACCGACCTCTACGACGCCACACCCGCCAAGGTGATGGCCTCCATCCGTCCTGCCATCGACGCCATCCCGCTGCCCGACGGCTATCAGCGGAAATGGATAGGCGAAAGCGAGATGCAGGACGAGGCCATCGGCGGACTGATGAAATACGTGCCCATCACCCTCTTCATCGTGCTGGCCACTTTGCTTCTCCTGTTCAACAGCTGGAAAAAGACCATTCTGATCCTTATCTGTTTCCCCTTCGTGTTCTGCGGCATCACGCCTGCCCTGCTGCTGTTCCACCAGCCATTTACGTTCATGGCCATTGTGGGCGTGCAGGGTCTGGTAGGCATGATGGTGAAAAACGCCATCGTGCTGGTGGATGAAATCAACCGGCTGCAGACCGAAGAACACATGCCAGCCTACCAGTCTGTCATCGAAGCCACGGTTTCCCGCGTGCGTCCGGTGCTGATGGCTTCGCTTACTACCATTGTGGGCATGATCCCTCTGTTGGGCGACCCCATGTATGGCTCCATGGCCATCACCATTATGGGCGGACTGACAGTGGGCACCATCATCACCCTGCTGCTGTTGCCGTTCTTCTACACGGTATTGTTTCCCAAAACCATTCAATCGTTTAACAAATAGCCAGTTTTCATCTATGAGAAAGACAATCTTATCTTGCCTCATCATCCTCTTGGGCAGTGTACCGGCCTCCGCCCAAGCGCCTTTGAGCCTCTCCCAACAGGCCTGTCGGGAGATGGCGGTCCAGCATAGCGAAGACCTCAAGCAGGCAGACAACGCCGTCCGCCAGGCCGAAATGGACAAAAGCATCGCCTTTGCCGCCTATCTGCCCCAGCTCGACGCCACCGGCACAGGGGCTTATGTGGGCGACATCGACATGATGGGCATGGAGCTCCAGATGCGCGGCATGTACATGGCCGGCATTGCCCTGACGCAGCCCATCTACACCGGAGGCCGCATCCGCACAGGCAACCGGCTGGCCCGCATCGGACGGGAAAGCCAACAGGAAAACCGCCGCAAGACACGGATGCAGGTGCTGGCCGATGCCGACCGGGCTTACTGGAACTACATCGCCGTGACGTGGAAGGTGCGGATGCTCGATGCCTACAAGGCGCAGATGGACACCCTGTTACGCCAGGTGGAGAACAGCCGCGCCGCAGGCATGGCCACAGACAACGACCTGCTGCGCATCCGCACCAGGCGAAGCGACATCCACTACCAGTGGCAGAAGGCCAAAAACGGAGCCAACCTGTGCCGTCTGGCCTTGTGCAACGTTCTGGGCTGTCCATTAGAGACACAGATCGCGCCCACGGACACCATTATCAGCGTATCGCCCGCCGCCACGTCCGATGCCGACATCTCCCTCCGCCCCGAAGTGCGGTTGCTTCACAAGCAGGTGGAAGCCGCCGAGGAGCAGGTCAAGATGGCCCGTGCCGACATACTGCCCACCGTAGGTCTCTCTGCCGGATATATCTATTATGGTAACGTCAAAATGAAAGGCATGACGCAGGATGCGCAAGGAAACGCCGTGTCCTTCACACAGAAGTTCGACGACGGTCTGCCCATGCTCATGGCCTCGGTCAGCATCCCCCTCTTCCGCTGGGGCTCCGGACTGAAGAAGATAAAGAAAGCCAAGCTGGACGTAGAGAACGCCCGTCTGGACTTGCAGAAAAACACGCGCCTGCTCAGCATCGAGACCACACAGGCCGCACAAAACCTGGAGGACAGCTACCTGCTGATAGAAACCGCCCAATCCGGCGCTCAGGAAGCGGACGACAACCTCCGCATTCTCCGCGACCGCTACCTGAACGGCATGGCCACCCTGACCGACCTGCTCGACGCGCAGTCGCAATGGCAACAGGCGCAGAGCAACCTGATCGACGCCCAGACGCAACACAAGATTTACGAAACGGAGTACTTGCGGGTGACCGGACGGCTGGAATAAGAGAAAGAGAGAGGGGGAAAACACAACATTTACGGCATTTTGCTTGCAAGGTTGGAATGCTTTTACTTACTTTGTAAAACCTTTAAAAAAAGAGAACATCATGAAAACAATCGTATCCCCCTCTATCCTCTCTGCCGACTTCAGCTGCCTGGCACGAGACATCGAGATGCTCAACCAAAGCGAAGCCGACTGGGTACATGCCGACATCATGGACGGCGTGTTCGTCCCTAACATTTCATTCGGCTTCCCGGTATTGAAATCTGTCGCACGCATCACCCAAAAGCCACTGGACGTTCACCTGATGATCGTACAACCGGAGAAATTCATACCAGAAGTGAAAGCCTTAGGAGCGCGTTTCATGAATGTACACTATGAAGCCTGCCCGCACCTGCACCGCGTGGTACAACAGATCCGCGAGGCCGGCATGCAGCCCGCCGTCACCCTGAACCCGGCCACGCCGGTCGCCTTGCTGAAAGACATCCTGGCTGATGTGGACATGGTGCTGCTGATGAGTGTCAACCCCGGTTTCGGAGGCCAGAAGTTCATTGAGCACACCTTAGACAAGGTTCGCGAGCTGCGTGAGCTGATTGCCCAAACCGGATCACACGCCCTGATCGAAGTGGACGGAGGTGTCAATCTTGAGACGGGCGCCCGCCTGACGGAAGCCGGAGCCAATGTCCTGGTGGCCGGCAGCGCAATATTCAACGCTCCAGACCCGGCAGCCGCCATCCATGCCCTGAAAAGCCTGTAAATGCTGCGGCCTGACAAATACGAACTTCCTGTTTCCTTCCGCCTGCTGGCAGCCCTGATAGCGGGCATCGTCTGCGGAGACGCTTTCCCGGAAGCACGGGAAACAGGGTTTGCACTCATCGCCGCATGCATGCTTCTCCAAGCGGCCGGCCTGTTCCGTCCCCAATGGAGCATGCCGCATGGCCTATCCGTCTACCTCTGCATGGGGAGCGTCGGCTTCATCATCATGAGCGGACGCCTGCATGCCGCCCGCTACAGCTTCACCGGTGAAGACGCTTTCTACCGTCTTTCCATCCAGAAGCCGCCAGAAGAGAAGCCGCGCACTTATCTCTGCACAGCCACTCTGCTGGACGAAGGCCGGGGGGATTCCCTCCTTCCATGCTCAGGCTCTAAACGGTTCCTCCTATACATAGCGAAAGACTCAGCTTCCGCCACCCTGCGGCGGGGCGACGAGCTCCTGATCCACGCCCGCCTGGCTCCTCCCGGCAGCAGCCATATACCCGACGCCTTTGACTACGCCCATTACCTGGCCAGACAGGGAGTAAGCGGAACGGCCTACATCCCTTCCGGACAATGGCGGCGCATTGGCCATACAGAAGAGCGCTCCTTCCGGCAAAAAGCCTTGGACATGCGCGAAGAAGTGATCCGCCTCTACCGCCGCTTAGGATTCCAGGGAGACGAGCTGGCTGTGCTTTCCGCCCTCACCGTAGGCTATGAAGAAGAGTTGAGCGAAGCGATCGCAGAGACCTACACCGTTTCGGGGGCAAGCCACATTCTGGCTCTCTCTGGCATGCACACCGCGTTTCTCTACGGACTCTTAGCCTTGTTTCTGGCGCCGCTATGGACGCACTGGCGGTTCCTTAAACCGTTTCTGCTGCTGTTCATCATCGCCTTGATGTGGGGATTCGCTTTCCTGACAGGACTTTCGCCTTCCGTGGTCAGGGCTGTGGTCATGTGCAGCCTGCTGCTTCTGGTCAATCTGCGTACAGAGAAAGCACAGACATTGGACGCGCTGACGGCAGCCGCCTTTCTGATGCTCCTTTTCCAGCCTGCATGGCTGTTCGATGTGGGCTTCCAGCTTTCTTTCCTTGCCGTGGCTGGTATCGTGCTGCTCTATCCCAAGCTCAATGCGCTATGCCCTCTCAAGCCTGGACCGGCGCGCAAGGTGTGGAGCCTGATCGCCATCTCCATCGCAGCCCAGCTCAGCACGGCTCCGCTGGTGATGCACTATTTCGCCCGCTTCCCCACCCACTTCCTGCTGACCAACCTATGGGCTGTCCCTTTATCCACTATCATCCTCTATGCAGCCGTCTTCATGCTTGCGCTGACTCCTTTCCCAGCCCTCCAGAGCTGGTGCGCCTGGGGTGTCAACGAGCTTGTCCGCCTGCAAAACAGTTCTTTGCAATGGATCGAACGCCTGCCAAGCGCCTCCATCGACCGCATCTGGATAGGGACGGCAGGGACAATCCTGCTCTACACCGTCATCCTGCAAGCCAACCGCTGCTGGAGACTGCGCACCTTGAACAGCCTTCAGGCAGCTCTGATCTGTCTCCTCCTGTTTGCCGCACACCGGAGCGCCAGCCTCATCCTCGACACTCCCCAGACAGGGATCACGTTTTACAACATCCGGGGCTGTCCTGCCGTGCATTGCCTGGCTGGAGGCTCACACTCCTGGCTGGTGTGTACCGACAGTGTGCCCGACGCTTCCGGACTCCACACGGTATTGGATCCGCACTGGAACCGGCAGCAGCTACAGCCTCCGACGGAAATCACGGGAGAATACAAAGACACTTCCATCCTGGTTTACAACCAATTGGTACACTATCAAGGCAAAAACATCTGCCTGCTCAATGATGACCGCTGGCGCGGCAAGACGGCTTCCCGTCCGCTAAAGTTAGACTACCTCTACATCGCCAAAGGTTACAGAGGAGGAGTGGCCGAACTGACTTCCTTGTTTCAAATCGGCCAAGTCATCTTAGACACCTCTGTCTCTTCCTACTACAAGAAACGCATCCGAGAAGACTGCAGCCTCTTGCACATACCCTGCCGGCTGCTGGAAGAAGAAAGCATGGTCAGCTTTCCCGCCTTACCATAAGGCTGCGGGACAAGGGTGTTGCACACGTGTATGCAAAACCTTGCACACATGAATGCAAAACCTTGCATACACACATGCAAAACCTTGCACACACGGATGCAAAACGATTGAGAACGATTAAGGCTTGAGAGAACCGCAAGTGCTATGATTTTATTGGCCATTATAAAAAAATGATGTACTTTTGTCCCAACAAAACACCGGATATTTATGAAGAAAAACGACTGGAAAGACAGACTGAACATTGTGTATTCCACCAATCCTGACTTTCAATACGAAACCGAGGAAACAGCCTCAGCCTCCACCCTGCCTCCCGCACAGCAAAACCTGCGGGTGCAACTGGACCGCAAGAACCGGGGCGGCAAAGTGGTGACCCTCGTCACCGGCTTCGTCGGCACAGACGATGACGCCAAAGACCTGGGACGGATGCTGAAAAGCAAATGCGGCGTGGGCGGAAGCGTGAAAGACGGCGAAATCATCGTACAGGGGGATTTCAAGCAAAAAGTGCTGGACTTGCTGCTCCAGGCCGGCTATTCGCGCACCAAGCCCAAGGGATGATCCGAGCCTGTTCAAACAAATGCCCTCTATATAAAAAAAGGAATCAGCCTTCCCGGCTTGATTACTTTCCCGCTACTTTTCAGTTCTCTATATATA
>CALUOU010000062.1 GCA_944322335.1 uncultured Bacteroides sp. | reverse complement strand
TACGGATAAAGGAAACAGGCTTCCAGAAACCATTCCTCGCCCGTATGGATGTAATAAGCCGATTCTTCCGGACAGGGTTTGACCGGAGTCAGCTCGTCCGTTTTCTCTTGCAGAAGTCCGGTCTGCCGCAGGATGGTAAGGTAGTGGCTGACACATCTCTTTTTCGTAACGGTCGACCAACTGTCCACATACTCGTCGTGCGCAGAGATTTCGTTAAACTCCATCTGTATGTTGTCAGCCGTGAGTTTGTGGTCAATAGAGTTCCATTTCTTCATAGCCACATTGACATGAAAATCAAACACGAGCTTATAGGCTTTCAGGATGGCATAAAACAAGCCCGACCTTTGTCCGGCCTCACTCCAATGCTGCCACTCTTTCCAGAAATGTGCCGGTACAGCGGCATAGCGTCGTTTGAATTCCACGGCAAAACGCTGGCGCGAAGTACGGGAATTGATTTGAAGAATCCGGTTGTTTTCCACTTCCTCCTTCAGCCGTTTTTCCGAATCCGCACCCATCAAGACGGGGAGTATGCGCTTGAACTCATAATAGAGGAACGTGCATCCCGTGATGGAGGTATATGGACTGTTGTTCTTTTGCATACAAATCATTCTTGGCGTATTAACTCATTTACTGACACACCGAGGCATTTGGCTCTTTTAAATCTTTATTCTCCATATTGCATCAGTATGTATATGGTTACAAAGATAAATAAAATTATAGGAAGAACATTCTGAAAATGGAAAGAAACATCAGGATCAATCAATAAAATACTAATCCGTCAATTGTCTGCCATCAGCTATTTCTTGTCGCTTCTTTCAAAACTGTCCGCATTCTCCGGCCTCATGCTTGCCTATTTGTCTGGCGAGGATGATGAAATACCTGTTCGTATTCTCATCTTTTTCGGTGACGAGAAGAGCAAGCAGGGAAAAGTGTGGGACATTGATGTTCCGGCAGACAAGCCGTGCCTTTTATGGGCAGGTTAGCGTGGTGAGGGCTTTGTCTTTTCTGACTTCCTCTTTTTCCACAGTTGCCAGCTGTTGATGGTGTTTTGCCACAACACATAGGAGCCTGGAGCGACAGAAGCCAAAGGGTTCAGGTAGGTATAAGCCATCCAGATGGCAAGCACTGTGTTTTTTTGCCCCAAAGCCTGTCCTCCGCTGATGCGTTCTTTGTAGTGTCCGCCAATCCGTTTGCCTAAATAAAACTGGATGCAGCAGGCGATGAGGCCGGCCAAGGCGATCATCCATTCTACGGAAGCCGGTGCCGTGCTGTTGGCAAGCGAACGGACGGTTTGTCCTGAGACGATGGCCAGTGACACTCCCCACAGGTAAAATGCCGCATCGCGGAAGCCTAACAAGAAACGATGGATGCGCGGAAGATAAGCCCGCAGCAGCAATGCTAAGAAAAACGGACAGAGCAGGAGTGGGAACACTTTGCTCAGCAGCTTGAGAAAGGCCGTAACGAAGCTGGCCTCGGCCTGTGGCTCCACCCATGGGAATACAAGAGGAACGGCCACAGCTGCAAGCAGGTTGGAAAGTAGGGTGTAAGTGGTGATGCTCGAAGCGCTTCCGCCCAGTTTGCCAGTGATGACGGCGGCGGCAGTGGCTGTTGGGCAGATGAGACACACCATGGCCCCCTCGAAGATTTCGTGATAGGTCTCACTCATGGGCAGACAGACCAGCAGGATAGCCATCACGAGGCAAGACACCGTCTGAAACAGGAGCAGCCATCCGTGCCAGAGCCTGGGTTTGAGCTCATGCACTTCTATTTTGCAGAAGGTAAGCAGCAGTTGGGCGAAAATCAGCAGAGGAGTAAGGATGACGATCAGTCCGTTGACAAACGGTTTGGCAGGGGAGACCAAAGGCACTTTAGCGAAAAAGAAATATCCCAGTGTGCCGGCAATCATGGCTATCGGCAGGGTCCAGTCTTTTAGAAAACGCAGAAACATATGCTCTATTTCTTTAAAAATCGGCCGCAAAATTACTGCCATTTTGGGAAAAACGGGCATGAATGCCGAAAAATCTGTCCCTTTTTGACGGGCTATATGCAAAACTTAAACCAAAACTTGAGTTTTCAAATAAAAATCCACTAACTTTGCATCGTCATAGAATTATGAAACGGATCAGACCATATCTATCATATATAATAAGTATAAGCTTCGCGCTGCTTGCCTCTTTCTTCTGTGCCGAAGGCATGGAGGCAAAGGATTTTGTAGTGGTCATTGATGCCGGCCACGGAGGACACGATCCGGGGGCAGTGGGAAATTTCTCTCAAGAGAAAGAGATCAATCTCAAAGTGGCTCTCAAACTGGGGAAACTGATTGGCGATCAATGTCCCGGCGTGAAAGTGATCTATACGCGCGAAAAGGATGTCTTTCTCTCCCTAAACAGGCGGGCTGCCATTGCCAACAACGCAAAAGCGGATCTGTTTATTTCCATTCACACCAACGCGCTGCCTGACAATCAGAGAGTCAGAGGCACTTCCACGTGGACCTTAGGTCTTGCCAAATCGGACGAGAATCTGGAAGTGGCTAAACGGGAAAACGCTGTCATCCTGTATGAAGACGACTACCGCACCCGCTATGCCGGATTTGACCCCAACTCGTCGGAGTCATACATCATCTTCGAGTTCATGCAGGACAAATATATGTCGCAAAGTGTACATCTGGCTTCGCTCATTCAGCAGAAGATGAAAACCGTTTGCCGCCGGAATGATCACGGCGTGCATCAGGCTGGATTCCTGGTGCTGAAAGCGAGTGCCATGCCCAGTGTCCTGATCGAACTGGGCTATATATCCACACCCTCGGAGGAACGCTACCTGAACTCGGAAAATGGATCTTCGGCTTTGGCAAATGGCATCTTTCAAGCTTTTCAGGCCTATAGGAAAGAGCAAGGGCTGCGACAGGATGTCAGCAGTCAGACAGCTGTTTCCACTCAGGAGGAAAAGGCTGCCGGAAATCCGGATGCTGCGGCCGAAGGGCGTGAGGCTACCGCCGGAAGCCGGCTGGTGTTTAAGGTGCAGGTCATGGCTGTAACGGCTCCCTTGCCCCCCGATGACAAACGGCTGAAAGGCATGAGAGACGTGGATTGCTACCAGGAAGGCGGATGGTATAAGTACACCTGCGGCGTTTCGGCTGACTACAACGAAATGGTGAGGTTGAGGAGAAAGCTTGCGTCCAAGTTTAAAGGCGCCTTTATCGTCGCTTTTAAGAATGGCAAGAAGATGGACATCAATGAAGCGATCGAAGAATTTTTAAAATCAAGAGATAAACAGTAAACGAAAAAAAATAGAATCATGAAGTATATTACCAGAGAAGTTAAAATCGGATTAGCCGGTATTGCGGCTTTGTGTATCTTGGTGTATGGCATCAATTACCTGAAAGGGATTGACTTGTTTAAGCCTGCCAGTTATTTTTATGTGAAGTTTCAAAACGTGAACGGACTGACTTTGTCCAGTCCTGTGTTTGCCGACGGGTTCAGGGTGGGTATTGTGCGTGATTTGCATTATGACTATCAGCATCCGGAAAATGTGGTGGTGGAGATTGAAGTGGATCCTGACTTGCGCATCCCCAAGGGAAGCAGTGCCGAATTGGTTTCCGATATGTTGGGAGGAATCAAAATGTCGCTTTTGCTGGCCAACAATCCCAGGGAGCGTCACGAGGCTGGCGATACCATTGCAGGCAATCTGAACAACGGCATCATGGGGAAAGCGGCGGACATGATTCCTCAGGTGGAACAAATGCTGCCTAAGCTGGACTCTATCCTGATGTCGCTGAATGCCTTGTTGGCCAATCCCGCTCTGCCTGCTACCTTGAATAATATGCAGAAGCTGACTTCTAATATGGTTGCCACAACCGATCACCTGGAGACCCTCATGCGCCAGGATATTCCCCAGCTGACGGGCAAGCTGAACACCATAGGCGACAATTTTGCCCAGATCAGCGATGAACTGAATCAGATTGATTACGTGACCGCTATGCAAAGGGTGGATTCCACGCTGGCCAATGTGAAAATGCTTACAGACAAGCTGGGAAGTAAAGACAATACGGTGGGGCTGCTGCTGAACGATTCTTCTCTATACAACAACCTGAACGCGACCTCGGCCAACGCCGCAAGCCTGTTGGAGGATCTTCGCCTGCATCCGAAACGCTATGTTCACTTTTCCTTGTTCGGAAAGAAGGAAGAAAGTGAATAAATGTCGTTATATAGATTTTGTCTAAATAGTGAGAGCTGTTTCAAAGGAGGAAATGGAAGGAGTGAAAGAGCTATCTGCTTGATTTGGACAGGGTTTTATGGTTTCTCCTTTGAGATGGCAGCCTGAGGACTGATGCTTTGAAAATGCTAACACACAGCTATTTGCATAAAAACAAGTCCCTTTAGAAAATGCATTGGGACACATGCTTTATAAGTGGTTGAAAATAAAAAACTTATTTTTGGGTTGGAATATACAAGAAAAAGGCAATTTGTTTTTCTCAAATAAGATTGCCAATTTTGCAAGCGTAGAAGTATTGCTTAATCAATAAATGTATAGAAGCCGTTATGAGTGTAGTTGATCATGTCGGACTTTGGAACCGTTGCCTTGAGATCATCAAAGATAATGTTCCGGAGCAGGCATATAAAACATGGTTTATCCCTATTGTTCCATTGAAATGTGAGAACAAGACGTTGGTCATACAAGTGCCCAGCCAGTTCTTCTATGAATTTTTGGAAGAAAAGTATGTGGACTTGTTGCGGAAAACCTTGTATAAGGTGATAGGGGAAGGAACAAAGCTGATGTATAACGTAATGGTAGATAGGAGCTCGCGTCCGGAACAGACCGTGAACTTGGAGTCTACCCATCGCACCATCATGCCGCAACGGACAGTGGTGACCCGTGAGATCCCTCAGGTGCCTGTGCCTGATTTTGACCCCCATTTGAATCCGGAATATAATTTTGACACCTTTATAGAAGGGTACAGCAACAAGCTTTCGCGGAGCGTGGCTGAGGCTGTGGCCTTGAATCCGGCCAAAACCATTTTCAATCCCTTGTTTCTCTATGGAGCTTCGGGAGTAGGGAAGACTCATCTGGCTAATGCCATCGGCACGAAGATAAAGGAGCTGTATCCGGAAAAGCTGGTGCTCTATGTGTCAGCACATTTGTTTCAAGTGCAATACACCGATTCTGTGCGCAACAACCGTACCAATGACTTTCTGAAGTTTTATCAGAAAATGGATGTGCTGATCATCGATGATATTCAAGAATTTGCGGGAGTGACGAAGACACAGAATACCTTTTTCCATATTTTTAATCACTTGCACCAGAACGGCAAACAGCTGATCCTGACATCTGACCGTTCGCCCGTTTTGCTGCAGGGCATGGAAGAGCGGCTGATCACCCGTTTTAAGTGGGGGATGGTCGCGGAGCTGGAGAAGCCTACTGTGGAGTTGCGGCGTAGCATTCTGGAAAATAAAATCCACCGGGACGGACTGCAGTTCCCTCAGGAAGTGATTGACTACATTGCGGAAAACGTGGGAGACAGCATTCGTGATTTGGAGGGCATTGTCATCTCCATCATGGCGCATTCCACCATCTATAACAGGAAAATAGACTTGGAGCTGGCTCAGCGCATCGTGCGCAAGGTGACCAATAACGTCAGCAAGCCCGTCACGATAGAAGACATCATCAACACGGTGTGCAAACATTTTGGTTTGGATACGAGTGTCATTTATTCCAAGTCGCGGAAACGGGATGTGGTGCAAGCGCGGCAGGTCGCCATGTTCTTGGCCAAAAACAATACCGATCTGTCCATGGCTAAGATTGGCTCTTTTATCGGGCACAAGGATCATGCTACGGTGCTTCATGCTTGCAAGACCATCCGGGAATTGCGTGAGGTGAACAAGAGCTTCCGTGCGGAAATCGACGAGCTGCAAGCATCGTTAAAAAAAGGCTGAGAGCCTATATATATGGAGGGGGAAATGAAAATCTTCCTAATCAGAAAAACGAAGCACCTTTCTCTCTATTGGGAAAAGTGCTTTCGCTGTTGTTATGCAGAGGGCTTTTTTATGCGATAGGGACAAGGTCAGAAACCTTGGCCTTTCATGGCTTTCCACAAGGCTTCGGACATGGCTTCGCTGTCTTTCTTGGTGTAGCGTACATCCGTGAACACTTGCGCGAGTGTCTCTTTGTGGTTCTCGGCAATGAACTGTTTGTTTTCGGGCAGAGACTCCTTGTAGGCATACAGACGGTCGATGTCGGCAGGAGTGTAGTCATGATAATATTCATCATGGATGATGGCCTCGACAGGCAGACGGTCTACTTGAGGCGGCATTTCTTCAGGCCAGCCCACTGTGATGGTCGCAATGGGGAACACAAGCTGAGGCAGTTGCAGGGTGTCTATGATCTGTTGGGGGTTATACGTAGTAGTGCCTAAGTAACAGATGCCTAATCCTTTTTCTTCGGCCGCTACGCAAAAAGTCTGTGCGGCGAGCAGGGCATCGATGGCTCCGTTGACGAACCATTCGAAATTGTTGTATCCAGGTTCAGCCTTGCGTTGTTCACACCATTGGCTGAAGCGGCGGAGGTCGATGCAGAAAGTCAGCACCACAGGGGCTTCGGTCACCATGGGCTGGTGAAAATGTGCGGGAGCCAGCCGGGCTTTGCGGTCGGCATCGCGGGTGACTATTACGCTATAGACTTGCATGTTCCCTACCGTAGAAGCACGAAAGGCATCCTTAAGCAAATCATTTAACAATTCAGCTGGAATGTCTTTCTGCTGGTATTTGCGGATTGTTCTTCTTTGTTTTAAGCTATTCATATCTTTTTCTTTTTTCTGCAAAGATAGGAAACTTTCCCGAAAGTTGCATAATTAGAGCCATGATTTCTTTCATTTCTTTCCCAAGACAGGAAACTTTCCTTTCTTTCTGTTTGTTGGCTATTTCCTGTTTTAGGCAACTTTATTCTGTTTCTTTAAATATAAGATATTGGATATTAGATATTTAGTGTTATTAACTGGAAATTTCAGCTCCTGTTGATAAAAACTTCCTTTTTTGTTTTGTCGAATAGAAAAACATTCATAGCTTTGCACCCGCATTCATTGGTACCAGCAATTCTTCTACATTTTAATAAAATTAGCAATTAAACTAATGATATAACATAGCATGGTGGAAAATAAAATGTATTCTTATGATGAAGCCTATGAAGAATCTTTACGATACTTCCAAGGCGATGAGTTGGCTGCAAGGGTGTGGGTCAATAAATATGCCTTAAAGGATTCTTATGGGCATATTTATGAGAAGTCTCCTCAGGACATGCACCATAGGATAGCCGATGAACTGGTGCGCATTGAGTCCCGTTATCCCAATCCAAGAACGAAAGAGCAGATCATGGAATTGCTGGACCAATTCCGGTACATCATTCCGCAAGGCAGTCCTATGACGGGGATCGGCAATGATTTTCAGGTAGCGTCACTTTCCAACTGTTTCGTCATCGGGATAGATGGTGCTGCAGATTCTTATGGAGCCATTTTCAAGATCGACGAGGAGCAAGTGCAATTGATGAAACGGCGGGGAGGGGTCGGACACGACTTGTCTCATATCCGCCCCAAAGGCTCGCCTGTGAAGAACTCGGCGCTGACTTCTACGGGACTGGTGCCTTTCATGGAACGTTATTCCAATTCTACACGCGAGGTGGCACAGGACGGACGGCGAGGGGCTTTGATGTTGAGTGTATCCATTAAGCATCCCGATGCTGAAGCTTTTATTGACGCTAAGATGACAGAAGGGAAAGTGACCGGGGCGAATGTCTCTGTCAAGCTGGATGATGAGTTCATGCAGGCTGTCGTGGATGGGAAAAGCTATAAGCAGCAGTTTCCTGTGGATTCAGCGGATCCTCTGGTGCTTAAAGAGATCGATGCGACAGCTTTGTGGAAAAAGATTGTGCACAATGCCTGGAAATCAGCCGAGCCGGGAGTGCTTTTCTGGGATACGATCTTGAAGGAATCCGTGCCCGACTGCTATGCCGATTTAGGTTTCCGCACGGTTTCTACCAATCCTTGCGGTGAGATTCCGCTTTGCCCTTACGATTCGTGCCGCTTGCTGGCCATCAATCTTTATTCATATGTGGTGAGACCTTTTGAGAAAGATGCCTATTTTGATTTCGATCTGTTCCGTAGGCATGTGGCCGAGGCGCAGCGCATCATGGATGACATCATCGACTTGGAGTTGGAAAAGATTGAGCGCATTTTGGCAAAGATCGATTCCGATCCTGAAAGCGAAGAAGTGAAGCATACGGAAAGAATGCTTTGGGAAAAGATCTATAAGAAGAGCGGCTTGGGACGTCGTACCGGAGTGGGAATCACGGCTGAAGGGGACATGCTGGCTGCGCTGGGACTGAGATATGGCACCCAAGAGGCAACCGATTTCTCTGAAGAAGTGCATCGCACATTGGCATTGGCCGCCTATCGTTCGTCTGTGCAGATGGCGAAAGAGCGTGGAGCCTTTGGAGTGTATGATGCGGAAAGAGAGAGGAACAACCCTTTCATCAACCGTTTGCGGGAGGCTGATCCGGAACTGTATGAGGAGATGAAGCAATATGGGCGGCGGAACATAGCCTGCCTGACGATTGCTCCTACAGGGACTACCAGTCTGATGACACAGACCACATCGGGCATCGAGCCGGTCTTCCTGCCTGTGTATAAGCGCCGTAGAAAAGTGAACCCCAACGATGTGAACGTGCATGTGGACTTTACCGATGAGACAGGAGACTCGTTTGAAGAATATACGGTATTCCATCCGAAATTTGCCGTATGGATGAGGGTGAACGGATACGATCCTTCCCGAAAATATACTCAGGACGAAATAGACAGCATGGTGAAGCAGTCCCCTTATTATAAAGCGACTTCCAATGACGTGGATTGGCTGATGAAAGTGAGGATGCAAGGCCGCATCCAGAAGTGGGTGGACCATTCTATCAGTGTCACTATCAACCTGCCTTCTACGGTGGACGAGGAACTGGTGAATAAATTGTATATAGAAGCTTGGAAATCGGGGTGCAAGGGATGCACCGTATATCGCGACGGATCCCGCTCCGGGGTGCTCTTGGCTGTAAAGAAAGATAAGAAAAACGAAGAGCTACCTCCCTGTAAACCGCCAACTGTGGTGGAAACCCGTCCGAAAGTGCTGGAAGCGGAAGTGGTGCGTTTCCAAAACAACAAAGAGAAGTGGGTGGCTTTTGTGGGACTGCTCGAAGGGAGACCTTACGAGATTTTCACGGGTGTGCTGGATGACGAAGAAGGCATCGTTCTGCCCAAGAATGTAGTGTCAGGACACATCATTAAGAATGTGGACGAGAACGGCAACAAGCGTTATGACTTCCAGTTTGAAAACAAGCGCGGCTATAAGGTGACCATTGAGGGACTGTCTGAGAAGTTTAATAAAGAGTACTGGAACTATGCCAAATTGATTTCAGGTGTGCTGCGTTATCGCATGCCCATTGAACTGGTGATGAAGCTGGTCAGCTCGTTGCAGCTGGACAGCGAAAGCATCAATACCTGGAAGAACGGTGTGGAACGTGCGCTGAAGAAATACGTGACCGACGGGACTGAGGTGAAAGGACAGAAATGTCCCAATTGCGGCAATGAGACTTTGGTCTATCAGGAAGGATGCCTGATTTGCACGACCTGCGGCGCTTCGAAATGCGGATGATTGCCGTCTCTTATTGCTCTGTTCATTAACCATTAATCAATTACCATTAACCATTACAGACATGATTCTTTCTTTTAACATCGAATATCGTACCGCTTGGGGAGAGGAAATCCGGGTTGCCGGATCCACTCCCCGGCTGGGAGAAGGATGTCCGGATAAGGCATACCCTTTGCACACGGCTGACGGCATTCATTGGACGGCCGATGTGGAAATGGATGTGCCTGAAAACCGGATTGTGCATTATCGTTACTTCGTGTGGCGGAAGGGTTGCATCGAACGTTGCGAATGGGACGGTCTTCCCCGTACCTTGCATGTAGGCGATGCGTCAGACCATGTGTATCGTCTGCTGGACTGCTGGAAAGATTTGCCTGAGCAAGCTTACTTTTATACTTCTGCTTTTACGGAATCTTTGATGGCCCGTTCTGCCCGAAAGCCTGTTCCGTTGAAGCTCCGGCAGAGTCTCTGCCTGAAGGTTTATGCGCCATTGGCAGACAAAGACTGCTGCGTAGGCATTTGTGGAAACCACCCGTTGCTTGGTGCTTGGAATCCGGATCAGGCTGTATGGATGAGCGATGCCGACTTTCCGGAATGGCAGGCAGAGATAAACACAGCGGCCTTGGAAGATTGCCATCTGGAATATAAATTCATCTTGTATAATCAGAAGGAGCAACGGCTTGTGGCATGGGAGAATGGCCCCAACCGCTCTCTTTCTCTTTTGCCGCACGAGGGGGAGACATGGGTAGTCGGCGACCGTTACGCTGCTTTCCCGTTGCCCGCTTGGAAAGGAACGGGAGTGGCGATACCTGTCTTTTCATTGCGCTCAGAAGGGAGCTGGGGCATTGGCGATTTCGGCGATTTGAAGCGGATGGTGGACTGGGCGGCAAGCACCCGTCAGCAGGTGGTGCAGATTCTGCCTATCAACGATACTACCATGACTCACCAATGGACCGATTCCTATCCTTACAACGCCATTTCCATCTATGCGCTTCAGCCGCTTTATTTGGACATCAGGCAGTTGGGGCTCTTGGACAATGCGGAAAAGAGAAAGGAACTGGAGCAGCGCAGACAAGCCCTGAATGCCCTGCCCCAAGTGGACTACGAAGCGGTAGATCACCTGAAATGGGAATATTACCGTCTGATGTTCCGTCAAGAGGGAGCGGCCGTTTTGGACAGTGACGGTTTCCGGCAGTTCATGGCGGACAACAAGGAATGGCTGCGGCCCTATTCGGCTTACAGTTATTTGCGTGACCTGTATGAGACTCCGGATTTCCGTCAATGGCCGCAATATGCTGTCTATGATGCCGTTGCCATTGAAAAACTGTGTCTTCCCGATGCGGCTGAATACCCCCAAATCGCTCTTTACTATTATGTCCAATACCAGCTGCACTTACAGTTGCTGGAAGTCAGCCGTCATGCGCGCGCTCATGGTGTCGTGCTGAAGGGCGACATCCCTATCGGCATCAGCCGGAATAGTGTGGAAGCCTGGAAAGAGCCTCACTATTTCAACATGAACGGACAGGCAGGCGCTCCCCCGGACGATTTCTCTGTGAACGGACAGAACTGGGGATTTCCTACCTACAATTGGGAAGTGATGGAACAAGACGGATATGCCTGGTGGATGAAACGGTTCCGTAAGATGGCCACCTATTTTGACGCTTACCGTATCGACCATATTCTGGGCTTCTTCCGCATTTGGGAGATACCGATGAATGCTGTCCATGGACTTTTGGGGCAGTTTGTGCCGGCCTTGCCTATGACACGTGAGGAGATTGAGAGCTATGGGTTGCCTTTCCGTGAGGATTTCTTCTTGGAGCCATACATTCACGAAAGTTTCTTGGAAAAGATATTCGGCCCGCATGTCACTTATGTCAAACAGACATTTCTGGAACCTTCGGGCGGGGATGGTTTTTTCCGCATGAAGCCTGAGTATGACACTCAGCGCAAGGTGGAGGCCTGTTTTGCCGGAAAGACCGATCATGACAGCCTGTGGATACGTGACGGGTTGTATGCGCTGATCAGTGACGTGCTTTTCTTGCCGGACCGCCGGAATCCGCATACTTATCACCCGCGTATCGCTGTTCAGTTTGATTTTGTCTATGAAGCGTTGAGCGATAGAGAAAAGGCTGCTTTCAATCGTTTGTATGACGACTATTTCTATCGCCGGCATAATGAATTCTGGCGTCAGCAGGCCATGAAAAAGCTGCCTAAGCTCACTGAGTCCACGCGCATGCTGGTGTGTGGGGAGGATCTGGGCATGATTCCTGACTGTGTGGCATGGGTGATGCAAGACTTGCGCATTCTCTCCTTAGAGATACAGCGCATGTCCAAAGATCCCCGGCAGGAGTTCGGCCATCCGGAAACCTATCCATACCGGTCGGTATGCACTATCTCCACTCATGACATGTCTACTTTGCGGGGCTGGTGGGAAGAGGACCAGCAACAGACGCAAAGGTTTTACAACACCATGTTGGGGCATGAAGGGGAGGCGCCGGCGGGAGCGACAGGAGCCATTTGTGAGGAAGTGGTGCGCCGCCACCTGGAAAGCGGATCCATGCTTAGCATTCTTTCCCTACAGGATTGGATGTCTATAGATGAGCATTGGCGCAATCCGGATGTGGAAGCCGAACGCATCAATGTGCCTGCCAATCCTCGGCATTATTGGCGGTACCGCATGCACCTTACCTTGGAGCAATTGATGCAGGCCGACAGCTTGAACCAGAAGATCCGCCGGCTGATTGCGGAAACCAGATCCACGCTTGGATAGAAAACAGCCGGAGACAATTCTTCTATAGAGACATCTGTTTGGGCAGAGACGCGATCCGTCGCGTCTCTGTGTATATGCGGCTATTGTCCGGATGAGTCCGGATAAGAGATCCATTCGTCATTTTTCGTTCTTAATAAAATTTATCGCTCTTGACAACTTATATCTTTCTTGACGATCTTCGCTTTTATGCCTATCACGGAGTGGCAGCTCAGGAAAAGCTGATAGGCAATGAATATATCCTGTCTTTGCGTTTGCGCGTAGACATCTCCCGTGCTATGCAGACCGATGATGTGGCCGATACGGTCAATTATGCTGCTGTACATGAGGTTTTGAAGCAGGAAATGTCTGTGCCTTCCCGTTTGCTGGAGCATGTGGCTGGCAGGATGCTTAAGCGGCTGTTCCGCGAGTTCCCTGCTGTGGAAGCCATCGGTCTGAAGCTCTCTAAACGTAACCCGCCTATGGGTGCGGACATTGCGGCTGCAGGAGTGGAAATTATGGCTGAGCGTTCTTCAACCGATGCATAATCCCGCAGATTATATCTATCTTTGCAGATATAATCAATTATTGTTGCATAACTGCAATGTGTTTTTAATATGGGAACAGAAAAGATAAACCGACTGAAAATAGTATTGGTAGAACAAGGAAAAACCGGGAAATGGCTGGCTGGACAGTTAGGAAAGAACGAGGCGACCATTTCACGTTGGTGTTCCAATGCAACCCAACCCTCATTGGAAATGCTGATGAAAATAGCTGCTATATTGAATGTAGATGCGAGAAAATTGATTAACAGCGGCATTAACAACGAAATGAAATGACAACATTCACTAAGATAATCGACAAATTTCGTCGCGACGCACTGTCCGAACGCGACAAAGGCTTCCGCTTCGAACGTCTGATGCAGGCTTACTTGAAAACGACCTCCCTCTATGAAGGACAATTTGAGGAGGTTTGGTTATGGACGGAATTTCCTTGTCACGACCAGTTCGGCGGGAATGATGTGGGCATTGACTTGGTGGCAAAGACTTTTGCGGGTGAATATTGGGCGGTGCAATGCAAGTGTTATGCCGATGACAAGTATATCACCAAAGCCGATGTGGATACTTTTCTTTCTACTTCGGGCAAGACATTTGAAGCAGAGGGCATTGAACAGGCTTTCGTCCAGCGCCTTTGGATTTCAACGACCAACAAGTGGAACAGCGTTGCCGAACTGACCATACGGAACCAGACACCGCCGGTGACGCGCCTGAACTTGATTGACTTGGAAGCGGATGAGGTGGATTGGGAAAAGTTGCAGCGCGGATTGTATGGTAAGGCTTCCCGGCCCAAGCCATTCTCCATCATGGAGCATCAGCAGAAGGCTGTCGACAAAGTGCATGAATATTTCCAGACCCGCGACCGGGGCAAACTGATCATGGCATGTGGTACGGGCAAGACATTTACCTCGCTGAAGATTGCCGAGAATGAGACCGGCAACAAGGGACTGCTGCTTTTCCTCGTGCCTTCCATTGCCTTGTTGGGGCAGACGTTGCGCGCCTGGTCGGCACAGGCCAGTGTTCCTATCCATGCGGTGTGCATTTGTTCAGACGGGCAAGTCTCGCAACAGAAGAACGACGAAGACGAGGTGAGCATTGTAGACCTGGCTCTGCCGTTTTCTTCCATCTACGTGTTTAATTTGAGAGGCAACCAGCGAACCAGTGGTGAATTATCGCGTAAGGAAGGCGGAAAGATATTTGGTTCAGGTTCCCGTACGCCGATAGCTATCACCATTTTAGTGAAGAAAGGAGAATGATTATGGAATTGTCATTGAAATATGTACATTCGAATGATTTGGTGAATGATAGCTGCGCGATTATCGAGGCGGCTCGCCATCAGGCTTATATGGCTGTCAATACGGCAATGGTGGAGCGTAATTGGCTATTGGGGAAACGGATTGCCGAAGAAGAGTTGAAAGGCAAGGATAGGGCAACATACGGCGGTGAGATAATCAAAGGCTTGGCGCGTGAGTTGACAGCTTTGTATGGGAAGGGGTTTACAAAAACCAACTTGTATCAGTTTGTTCAGTTCTATAAATATTTTCCTCAAATTTTCCACGCGGTGAGTGGAAAATCCGTATTGCTCACTTGGACACACTACCGCACTTTGCTGCAAGTGGACAATGACGAGGCACGCGAATGGTATGCCCGCGAGACGGCAAAAGAGATGTGGAGCGTGCGTACGTTGCAGCGGAACATTTCTTCGCAATATTATTTCCGCCTCTTGCAGTCGCATTGCCAGATTTGGAGTTGATTGGAAAGTCTCAATGCTTTCCTTTATATTGGTATGAAGAAGAGAAGAAAGCCTATACGACTGGAGGCATGGACGATCTGTTCAAAGAAGACTCTGAAACAAGCTATATCCAGAGAGACGGCGTGACCGACTGGATACTGACCACCGCCCGCAAGCAATACGGCTACAAAGTAACAAAAGAAGACATCTTCTATTATGTTTATGGATTGCTCCATTCGCCCGATTACCGCACGGCTTTTACCACCGACTTAAAAAAGTCTTTGCCGCGCCTGCCTTTGGTAGAAAAAGCGGACGACTTCTGGGCATTCAGCAAAGCCGGACGTGCGTTGGCGGATTTGCACCTGAATTATGAATCGATAGAAACCTACAAGAAGTGTCTCGTGCTCCATGCTCCTTTGACCAACAAAGGCGACAGCGTCAATTACCGGGTGGAGAAAATGCGCTTCGGCAAGATTGACAGCAAAACTGCCGACAAAAGCGTCATCCACTACAACCACGCCATCGCCATAGAGGGCATACCTGCCGAAGCCTACGAGTATGTGGTCAACGGCAAGTCCGCCATCGAATGGATAATGGAGCGTTATGCCGTAACCACCGACAAGAAAAGCGGAATCACCAACGACCCGAACGATTGGGCGCGGGAGCATAACGATGAGAAATACATCCTCAACCTCCTGCTCCGGGTGATTAATGTGTCGGTGCAGACGGTGGAGATTGTGAAAGGATTGCCGAAGTTGAAGTTTGAGTAATATATAAGGTGTATGAAAAAGCAATGTGTTATTAATACGCGCAACGGCAAGCCACTTTATTGCACTTGCAACTCTAATTTCTCGAATTCTAATCTATCCATAGTAATTGGGGGTTGATTGTATTTACGGGTGCAAAACTACAACCCAAACACTAAGCGGACAATGGGAATTTGTCCGAATGCATACATTTCACCGAACAATTAACTTAATTGTCCAGTACAATCAACTTAATTATCCAGTACAATCAACTTGATTTCACCGTCTGATCAGCCTGTTTTTTTAGGAAGCACGCGTTGAAGGCTTCATGCCTTCACGCAGATTTCAATTTGTTGGTTTTCTGATTGTTATAGTGAATGGAAGTGATTGGTTTCAGCGTTCCACATGTTTTCAGTAGATTTTATCGTAAATACCTTATATATAATGGTTTCTGGTGAAAGGTCGTTTGGAAGGATGTTTGTGAGGCTTTGCCTTACCTTTTTGTGTGAAAGATCGCAATTGTTGACATGCAGAGGAAGTGTGGTGAACGATTTTCCGTATAACTGACTTGTCTATGCCATTCGGCTGTTGGCATCGCGGACTGAGTGAATTGTCCTGTCAAATGATCTTTTACGGATCCGATGGAAGGAAGATGGATGACAGAAAGGTCTTATTGTGATGTTTCACTGTAAATGATTGTATATTAAGTTGTTGCGGTGAATTTACAGCGGGATCCGTGAACGATGAAACTATTTGCATGTTTCACCTGAAAACATTCACTATCAAACAGTTGCTTTCGCTGTGAAGGCGTGAAACTTTCAGGCCGATTCTCTCCAAAGATGTGGGGAAAAGAGGAAGTGAAGCCAATATGTTTGTCAAGCAAAATCATCTTGCTTCACTCCCCGGTGAGCCGCACGCGTGGGAAGCATCCGCCGCACGCGTGCCGTCC
>CALUOU010000061.1 GCA_944322335.1 uncultured Bacteroides sp. | reverse complement strand
TAAGATTTATTTTCGGGCAATAGCCCCCTGCCCTTCCTTCCAGAAAAGGGAAAAACAAAGGGAATCGCCACAGTTGTTGAATTACTCAATGGTCATTTTGCGCACCACGCCGGTGTTTTCCTCACCGATATAGAAATTCTCATCAGCATCCAGTGCGATACTCATGGGTGCGTTGAAGTAAGTGTCTGTAGGGGTTCCGTTCACCGTACCGCTGGCATCGGGATGTCCGGCCACAAGCGAGACTTCACGGCCTTTGATTTTCACAATGCAGTGAGAATCCTTCACAGCCACATACAGCTCGCCCAAACTGTTGACGCAAAGTCCGCAGGGCTGCTTCAGCAAGGCATCGTTCAGACGGTCGCCCGTCACAGCACCGCCTTCCCAAGAAGCACGGAATCCTGCATAGCGCTCCACTTTCCACGTGCCGTCAGCTTCTTGCCAATACTTGAAAATGCCATTGTTCTCCGGATAGGAGCAAAAGAAAGCTTTGTCATACTTGCTGTAGGTCAGGTAATACCTCCATTGGGCCGTGTTGATGCCAGAGAACTCGTCGGGGAACAAAGTGGTGCTGAACATCTGCGTATATACCTTTCCTTCCAAATCCACCTGCCACAAGCCGTCTGTACCCATGATGTAGACATAGCGGTCGTCTTCGGCAAAGGTCATGTTGCCCTGGTTGTTGCCGCCTGACACATAAGGGTAAGTGATGCCCGTAGGCGAGAAAGTCCAGCCATCGGCACGGGTGGCAGAATAAAGAGCGCCATCGCCGCGAGACAACACCGCAATCATGTCACGGGCATTGTTGACCGCAACGCTCCCCATATAGCCGATGTTGGTCAGCTCGGTCATCATATTGTCGTCAAATGACACGAAATAAGTCTTGTCTGCCCATCCGCCGCATGAACAGATCAGATTGTCAGTGCTTTGCCCGGCAACGGTCACCAAGTCAGACACGCCATTGATACGGGCTTCGTCCAAGCTTCCCACCACAGCCGTGGTCTCTCCGAACTTGCCCACGGCGGTAGTCACTGATTCTGTCAGGTAATACTTGAACGTGATGTTGTCCGACGAATACGTCTGGCCATCCACCACCATAGTCACCTCGTTATAACCGGGGTTCTACTTAGGCACAAGACCATACAGATCCCGACCGTCGCTATTCACCAACACGGCTTCACGGTCGGCAAAATACACTTTGATCTTTTCCAGATCCAACGGGAAATTTCCCGTTATCACAAACGATTGGTTGATACGTCCCCAATCCGGTGTCATCGATTCGATGGCGATAGGTTTGGTCGGATCGTAATAGTTTCCCTTTTCGGCCACTTCGCTATTTCCTCCTCACGGTTACACCCTGTCAGCAACAAGGCCAATGCCAGAGGACCATAGCGCAAAAAATTAGTTATTCTCATAAGGCAAAAAAATTAATGGGTTAACACTCCTATAATTAATGATCACAATGTTCTTATTTTCTTTAAATGAAAGTGCCGGCCAGACTGCCAGCAAGCATTTATCAACCAAAAGACGACAAAGAGGAAACCTTCATACAGACCCCTTCAGCATGAAACGATTCTCTTATCACTGAAAAAGATACCTATTGAACGATTTACCTTGACTATAATAAAGTCCATATTGAAAGATTTCTCTTTGCCGTACTATCTCTCCCCATCGCTCACGCGATAAGACAGAGAAACGGAATTAAAAGATTTCTTCATTCCATCAAGCAAGCAGGCTTCATATCAAAAGTAGGTTTAATCTCCATTTCGTTTTTGAGCTTATAAGGCTTTGCATTCACCATCTCATTAACAGCAACCTTACGCAACTTGAAAACTCAATCACTTGCATACCTATAAACTCATCTGTCACCAATAAACAAAGGACTCTTTTTTCAAAATCTTCGTCGATAAAAACAAGCATTTCATCTATGCTTCTCCGAACTCTTCCGACGATGCCTTTTCTAAGCGTCCGCAAATATAAAGCACGCCATACTAACCGCAAAATAATAATGTTCCAAAAATCTTTGTTCATGTAACATCAGCACCATGACCATCTTTGCTCATGTTACATTTGTCTTTGACAGTGTAACATGTTAAATCATATCCTATTGATAAACTGTATATTACAAACGATAATTTTACAATTGACAATAACAGTTAAAGCGAATAAAAAACACCGGAGCAACCTCTTTTTTTTTAAAAAAGGAACAAAGCCTGCCAGCCTTTTCAGGCAAGCGAAACTGAAAAAGAAAGCGAGAAAACAGTATCCATCCGAAACTCGGCGTGTTTCAAATGAAGTTACAAGGCAGTAACTTTGTGAGTTCGTCCTCTGAGATGCCGGGGTATAAGTTGTCAAGTGAACGTTCCATCCGTTTGAGCAGATTGACATTGGCGATTTCGCAGCTTCCCAAGAGTGAATATATGACCGCATTGCCCATTGCCCCTTCATTGGTCTTGCTGAAGAGGCAGTTCTTCCGTCCCATGACGGTCGGCCTTTATCCCCGTTCCACCGGGTTGTTATCCAACTGATACCTCCCGTCATCGGCATACCTTCTGACTCTTGGCCATAGCTTGTAGGCATACTCCAGTGCCTTCGCGACAAATCCGGGGTGGCTCCTTTGGGCTTCGATGAACTTGCGTCGGATATGCGCCATGCAGGACAGCGGTATGACTCCCGGAAGCGATTCGAAGTAGTCGTACACCTTGTAGCCATCTGTCTGCACCGTCCCGTTGAAGAGCCTCAGCTGCGCCCGTGGGATTTCCCCGGCCCCTTAAGATAATAGAAGTAGGTGCCGTGGCTTTGGGGGCGGGCGTCCCGGAACAGCCAAGCATAGCCATGGCGGCAGCTTTGTCCGGGACGGTCCACTATGCGCCACAGAACCTCGCCCACCTGCAGGTCATCACTTTGCAGGATGCCGTCAATGAGAGTCTCATAAAGCGGGTAAAGCTTGTCGGCCGCCCCGTTGAAGAACGCATCGAACAAGGTCGGCCCCCGGGCGGCACGCTTGTCGCGCTTCCCGCCCCTAAGCAGGCGTTCAAGGTAGGCCATGCGCCGGACTTGAGCCTGGAGTTCTTCATATGTCGGTCGTCTTTCCATATCATAAAGATACTAATAATTAGCGAGATAACCAACCTTTCATGCAACTGTTTTGAGACAGGGGGACTCTTTTTCAACTTTCTCCCGGGAAAGACCTGTCTGGTATCCTTTCCGACGGGCCACCCCGGAAGAGATGCCTTCCATTGGGAGCACAAGTTCGCCCCAACGCATGGAACGAAAGCCGACACCGTCGCGCAGGAAGATCTTCGGGTGGAAACGGCCAACGGACAGGCGCTTATAAGTATAGCGTGTAACCGACACGCTCCCAGTGGAGAAGTTCCAGCACGGTGCGGCTGCGGTTGGAAAACACATACACGTCACCATTCAACGGGTCCAAATGGCAGGAACGGATAGCGCCGCACAGGCTATCCGCTCCCTTGCGTAAATCCATAGGATTACGGCTCACCACAAAGCGGTTGTTTTCATTCAAATTGAACATAGCTTTTTTTGAGCAAAGTTCAGATTTTAAACCGAACGAAAAAACATGCCGAGTTTCGGATGGATACAAAAAAAGACGGAGAAATAATATCCCCGTCTTCTTTTTGTTTGTATAGACAAACCGGCGTGTCACTCTGTCACAGCCTTCTCGTCATAGTCCAATACAGTCTTTTTGTTTGCCAGCATACGGTCATATTCCTCTTTCGAGCCGACAATAATTTTATCGAACTCTCGCTGTCCGGTACCGGCAGGAATCAGATGTCCGCAGATCACGTTCTCCTTCATGCCTTCCAGCTTATCCACCTTTCCATTGATAGCAGCCTCGTTGAGCACTTTCGTCGTTTCCTGGAAGGAAGCGGCCGACATGAAGCTTGAAGTCTGCAGCGCGGCCCGTGTAATACCTTGCAGGATTTGCGAGGAAGTGGCAGGCATCGCATCACGCACGATTACCGGTTTCAGGTCACGGCGTTTCAGCATGGAGTTTTCATCACGCAGTTTGCGCGCCGTAACGATCTGTCCCGGCTGCAGGTTCTGCGAATCACCGGCTTCCACCACAACCTTCTTTCCCCAGATACGGTCATTCTCTTCCATGAACTCCTGCTTGTCCACTACCTGTAATTCCAGGAAGCGGGTATCGCCCGGCTCGTCAATCTGCACCTTGCGCATCATCTGCCGCACGATAATCTCAAAATGCTTATCGTTGATCTTCACACCTTGCAGGCGGTATACATCCTGCACTTCGTTCACGATATATTCCTGAACAGCCGTCGGACCCTTGATGGCCAAGATGTCCGCAGGCGTGATGGCACCATCAGACAAAGGTGTGCCGGCACGCACATAGTCATTCTCCTGCACCAGGATCTGTTTGGACAGCGGCACCAGATACTTCTTCACGTCGCCAGCCTTGGAGGTCACAATAATCTCACGGTTGCCACGCTTCACCTTGCCCATAGTCACCTCACCATCGATTTCCGACACGATGGCAGGATTGGACGGGTTACGAGCCTCAAACAGCTCTGTCACACGAGGCAAACCGCCCGTGATGTCACCCGCCTTGCCCACAACACGCGGAATTTTCACGATCACGTCGCCAGCCTTCACTTTCTGTCCGTCTTCCACCACCACGTGGCCACCCACCGGCAGGTTATAAGTACGGATCAGCTCGCCGTCTTCCGACACGATGTGTGTGGTAGGCACTTTAGTCTTATCGCGGGACTCGATAATAATGATTTCACGCAAACCGGTAGACTCGTCCGATTCCACTTTATAGGTCACGTTTTCAATGACTCCTTCAAATTCCACCTTACCGGCAGCCTCAGTGATTACCACCGCATTGAAAGGATCCCAACGTGCGATCAGCTTACCGGCTTCCACCGTCTCGCCGTCATTGGCATAAAGTGTCGATCCATAGGGGACATTGTGCGTAGAGAGAACGATACCCGTATTCACATCCACAAAGCGCACTTCGGCCAGCCGGCTCACAACCACCTTGGCAGGCTCTCCAGCTTCATCGATCACATCCACTGTACGCAGCTCCTCAAACTCCAGACGAGCGTTGTTCTTTGCCACAATGCTGGCATTGGCGGCGATGTTGGCCGCCGTACCGCCGGCATGGAACGTACGCAGAGTCAACTGCGTGCCCGGCTCACCGATGGACTGTGCGGCAATCACGCCCACAGCCTCGCCTTTCTGCACCATGCGGCTTGTGGCCAAGTTACGGCCATAGCATTTCGCACATACGCCCTTCCGTGCCTCACAGGTCAGCACCGAACGGATTTCCACACTTTCGATGGGCGAGTCTTCAATCTTCTGTGCGATCTCTTCCGTGATCTCCTCGCCTCCGGCCACGATCAGCTCGCCTGTCGTAGGATGCACAATGTCATGCACAGACACCCGTCCCAAAATGCGTTCATAGAGGGTAGCGATGGTCTCGTCATCGTTCTTCAGTGCCGTACAAACCAGTCCGCGCAACGTGCCGCAATCCTCTTCGTTCACAATCACGTCATGCGACACATCCACCAGGCGTCGGGTCAAGTATCCGGCATCGGCCGTCTTCAGTGCCGTATCGGCCAGACCCTTGCGCGCACCGTGAGTAGAGATAAAGTACTCCAACACGGACAGTCCCTCCTTAAAGTTCGAGAGGATGGGGTTCTCGATAATCTGTCCGCCCTCGGCACCGGCCTTCTGGGGTTTCGCCATCAGACCACGCATACCGGACAACTGGCGGATCTGCTCTTTCGAACCACGCGCACCGGAATCCAACATCATATACACCGAGTTGAAGCCTTGGTCATCGCTCGAAATGGTCTTCATCAGGATGTTAGACAGTTCCGAATTGACGTGTGTCCAGATGTCAATCACCTGGTTATACCGTTCGTTATTGGTAATGAAACCCATGTTATAGTTGTTCATCACCTGTTCCACTTCGTCATAGCCTCTCTGCACCAGCTCTTCCTTTTCCTTGGGGATGATGATGTCGCCCAAGTTGAAGGAAAGCCCACCTTTGAAGGCCATGTAATATCCTAAGTTTTTGATGCCGTCAAGGAAATCGGCCGCCTTGGCCACACCACACACCTTAATGACATGGCTGATGATGTCACGCAACGACTTCTTGGAAATGATCGTGTTGATATATCCTGCCTCGTCAGGCACCAGCTGATTGACGATCACCCGACCCACGGAAGTGTCATGCATCATCTTCTTCACCACTTTTCCTTCTCCATCAACATCGTTCACCATCACACTCACAGGCGCATGGATATCACACTTGCCTTCGTTATAGGCAATTAAGGCTTCCTCCGGTCCGTAGAACACCAGTCCTTCACCCTTCGCTCCTTTGCGCAGTTTGGTGATGTAATACAATCCCAACACCATGTCTTGAGCGGGCACTGTAATAGGCGCCCCGTTGGCAGGGTTCAGAATGTTGTGCGACTGCAGCATCAATGTCTGAGCCTCCAACACAGCCTCATTGCTCAAAGGCAAGTGCACAGCCATCTGGTCACCGTCGAAGTCGGCGTTGAAGGCCGTACATGCCAAGGGGTGCAGCTGGATGGCCTTTCCTTCGATCATCTTCGGCTGGAAAGCCTGAATGCCCAGACGGTGCAGTGTCGGAGCACGGTTAAGCAACACCGGATGCCCCTTCATCACATGCTCCAGGATGTCCCAGATCACCGGTTCCTTGCGGTCCACTATCTTCTTGGCACTCTTCACCGTCTTCACGATGCCGCGCTCGATCAATTTCCGGATAATGAACGGCTTGTACAGCTCAGCGGCCATAAGCTTAGGGATGCCGCATTCCCCCATTTTCAGTTCAGGACCCACCACGATCACCGATCGTGCCGAATAGTCCACACGTTTTCCTAACAAATTTTGACGGAAACGTCCTTGCTTGCCTTTCAGGCTGTCGGAAAGCGACTTCAGCGGTCTGTTGGATTCCGTCTTCACGGCACTCGACTTCCGCGAATTGTCAAACAGCGAGTCCACGGCTTCCTGCAGCATACGCTTCTCGTTTCTCAAGATCACTTCCGGCGCCTTGATCTCGATGAGCCGTTTCAAGCGGTTGTTGCGGATGATCACCCTACGGTAAAGGTCGTTCAAGTCCGATGTGGCGAAACGTCCGCCATCCAGCGGCACCAGCGGTCTGAGTTCAGGCGGAATCACAGGAATAATCCTCATGATCATCCACTCCGGCCGGTTCCTGCCTCTCGACGCGCGGAACGACTCCACCACCTGCAAGCGCTTCAGGGCTTCCGTCTTGCGTTGCTGCGAGGCGTCGCTTCCCGCGCGGTGTCTCAACTCATAAGACAAGGCATCCAGATCCAGCTTCTTCAGCAGATCATAAATGGCCTCCGCGCCCATCTTGGCGATGAACTTATTGGGATCGTCATCTTCCAGAGACTGATTGTCTTTCGGCAGTTTTTCCAACAGCTGCAGATAATCCGTCTCCTCCAGCAGATCCAGCTCGGCCACTTCGCCCTTCAGCACACCCGGCTGAATGACCACGTAGCGTTCATAATAAATGATGGCATCCAGTTTCTTGGTAGGCAGCCCCAGCAAATAGCCTATCTTGTTAGGCAAAGAACGGAAATACCAGATATGAGCCACAGGCACCACCAGCTGTATATGTCCCGTACGCTCGCGTCTTACTTTCTTTTCCGTCACCTCCACTCCACAGCGGTCACACACGATGCCTTTGTAACGGATGCGCTTATATTTTCCGCAATGGCACTCATAATCCTTCACGGGACCGAAGATCCGCTCACAGAACAGTCCGTCCCGCTCAGGCTTGTACGTGCGATAGTTGATCGTCTCAGGCTTCAGCACCTCTCCGCTCGAATTTTCCAGGATTTCCTCAGGCGAGGCCAGTCCGATGGAGATTTTCGAGAAATTGCTTTTTATCTTGTTGTCTTTTCTAAAAGCCATATTGTTAGTGATTAGTGATTTATGTTTAGTGATGTGATTAAGCACTGCTACCTGCCAATCACTACTCCAGGTGTATGCTCAGTCCAAGTCCCCGCAGCTCATGCAGCAGAACGTTGAGAGACTCCGGTATGCCCGGTGTCGGCATGGGATCTCCCTTCACGATGGCCTCATATGCCTTCGACCGGCCCGTCACGTCATCCGACTTGATGGTCAGGATCTCCTGCAGGACATGCGCCGCGCCGAAAGCCTCCAGCGCCCACACTTCCATCTCTCCGAAACGCTGGCCGCCGAACTGGGCCTTTCCTCCCAAGGGCTGTTGCGTGATGAGCGAGTAAGGACCGATGGAACGCGCGTGCATCTTGTCCTCCACCATGTGCCCCAGCTTCAGCATATAGGTCACACCCACGGTGGCCTGCTGCTCGAACGCCTCTCCCGTGCCGCCGTCATAAAGCGTAGTCTTGCCATACCTCGGCAGTCCGGCCTTGTCCGTCCATTCGTTCAGGTCATCCAAGGTGGCTCCGTCAAAGATAGGCGTGGCGAATTTCACTCCCAGCTTCTTTCCGGCACTGCCCAATACAGCCTCAAAGATCTGGCCGATGTTCATGCGCGAAGGTACACCCAAGGGGTTCAGAATGATGTCCACCGGCGTTCCGTCGGCCAGGAAAGGCATATCTTCCTGTCTCACCACTCTCGACACGATACCCTTGTTGCCGTGCCGTCCGGCCATCTTGTCGCCCACACCGATTTTTCTCTTCTTGGCTATGTACACCTTGGCCATCTGCATGATGCCTGCCGGCAGCTCGTCGCCGATGCTCACGGCAAATTTCCTGCGCTTCAGCTCCGCGTCCAGCTCCTTATCCTTCCGGATATAATTCATCACCAGCTGGCGGATCAGCCCGTTCATGTGCTCATCCTTCGTCCAGTTGTCCAGCCGCACTGTCGTAAAGTCCAGGTCCGCAAAGTCAGTGGCGGTAAACCGCGCTCCCTTGGCCACGACATCCGTGCCCAGGTAATCCTTCACCCCTTCCGAAACACAGTCCTGTGTAAGCGTCAGCAGTTTGTCTATGAGCGTCCTCTTCAGCTCTCCGGCCTTCACCTCAAATTCCTCGTCGATCTTGGGCAGCAGAGCCTTGTCCGCCATTTTCGCGCTTCTGGTCTTGAGCACCCTTGAGAACAGTCTTTTCCCGATGACCACTCCCTTGAGTGAGGGCGAAGCCTTAAGCGAGGCATCTTTCACGTCTCCCGCCTTATCGCCGAAGATAGCTCTCAGCAGCTTCTCCTCAGGCGAGGGATCCGACTCTCCCTTCGGCGTGATTTTTCCTATCAGGATATCCCCTGGCTCGATGCGCGCGCCCACTCTCACGATTCCGTTCTCGTCCAGGTCGCGGGTCGCCTCCTCGCTCACATTGGGAATGTCCGCCGTCAGCTCCTCCATACCCCGTTTCGTCTCTCTCACCTCCAGCGAGAACTCCTCCACGTGTACGGAAGTGAGAAGATCCTCTCTCACCACCCTTTCGTTCAAGACGATAGCGTCCTCATAGTTATAGCCTTTCCAAGGCATATAGGCCACCAGCAGGTTCTTTCCCAGTGCCAGTTCCCCGTTTTCCGTAGAATAGCCTTCCGTGAGGATCTGTCCCTTCGTCACCCTCTGCCCTTTGTCGCAGATGGGTCTCAGGTCGATGGTCATGTTCTGGTTCGTCCTTCTCCACTTCGGTATGTGGTACTCTTTCAGAGCCGGCTCGAAGCTCACAAAATCCTCCTCTTCGGTGCGGTCATAGAGGATACGGATGGTTGTCGCGTCCACGAAATCCACCGTCCCCTCGCCTTCCGCCATAATCTGCGTGCGCGAGTCTCTCGCCAGCTGCCGCTCGATGCCCGTCCCCACGATAGGCGCTTCGGTACGGATCAGAGGCACGGCCTGTCTCATCATGTTCGATCCCATCAGGGCGCGGTTCGCGTCATCATGCTCCAGGAAAGGAATCAGCGAGGCCGCGATCGACGCGATCTGCTGCGGCGAGACATCCATCAGCTCCACCTCTCCCGGCGGCACCACCGGATAGTCCGCATCCTGCCTTGCCTTCACCCGCTCGCGCACGAACGTGCCATCGTCCTTCAGAGGCGCGTTACCCTGAGCGATGATCTTTCCTTCCTCTTCCTCAGCCGTAAGATACACCAGACCTTCCGGCGAGAGATCCACACATCCGTTCTCCACCTTCCGGTAAGGAGTCTCTATGAAGCCCAGACCGTTGATCTTGGCAAACACACAGAGGGAGGAGATCAGTCCGATGTTCGGTCCTTCCGGTGTCTCGATGGGACACAGTCTTCCGTAGTGCGTATAGTGTACGTCCCTCACCTCGAAGCCGGCCCTTTCTCTTGACAAGCCTCCTGGTCCCAGAGCCGACATCCTACGCTTGTGCGTGATCTCCGCCAAGGGGTTCGTCTGGTCCATGAACTGCGAGAGCGCGTTCGTTCCGAAAAACGAGTTGATTACGGACGATATCGTCTTCGCGTTGATCAGGTCGATGGGCGTGAACACCTCGTTGTCTCTCACGTTCATCCTCTCGCGGATAGTGCGCGACATTCTGGCCAGCCCCACCGCGAACTGGTTTGACAGCTGTTCGCCCACAGTTCTCACCCTTCGGTTGCTCAGGTGGTCAATGTCATCCACATCAGCCTTGGAATTGATCAGCTCGATCAGATATTTTATAATCTCGATAATATCTTCCTTCGTGAGCACTCTCACGTCCATGTCTGTGTCGAGATTCAGTTTCCGGTTGATACGGTAGCGTCCGACCTCTCCCAAGTCATATCTTTTTTCCGAGAAAAACAAGTTGTTGATCACTTCCCTTGCGCTTGCGTCGTCCGCCGGATCCGCGTTTCTCAGCTGTCTGTAGATGTAGAGCACAGCCTCCTTTTCCGAGTTGCTGGGATCCTTCTGCAGGGTATTATAGATAATGGAGTAGTCAGACTGGTTCGGCTCTTCCTTATGGACAAGTATGTTCTGCACCCCCGCTTCCAGTATGATGTCCACATGCTCCTGCTCAATCACGGTCTCGCGGTCAATCACCACCTCGTTCCGTTCGATAGACACCACTTCTCCAGTGTCTTCGTCCACAAAATCCTCGATCCATGTCTTCAGAACACGCGCGGCCAGTTTCCTGCCGACAATTTTCTTGAGGTTCACTTTGTTCACCTTCACCTCTTCCGCCAGGTCAAAGATCTCCAGAATATCCTTATCGTTTTCAAACCCTATGGCCCTGAGCAAGGTTGTGACCGGCAATTTCTTTTTCCGGTCAATATAGGCATACATCACGTTGTTGATGTCCGTAGCAAACTCGATCCACGATCCTTTGAACGGAATGATTCTTGCCGAATAGAGTTTTGTTCCGTTGGCATGCACACTTTGTCCGAAGAACACGCCCGGCGACCGGTGAAGCTGTGAGACCACAACTCTTTCCGCCCCGTTGATGACAAAGGTGGCCTTTGGGGTCATGTATGGGATGGGACCGAGGAACACGTCCTGGATGACAGTGTCAAAGTCCTCATGATCCGGGTCTGTACAATAGAGTTTGAGTTTAGCCTTGAGAGGTACACTGTAAGTGAGACCCCGCTCAATGCACTCATCTATGCTGTAGCGCGGCGGGTCAATGTAGTAGTCCAGGAACTCAAGGACAAAATTGTTTCTTGTATCGGCAATAGGGAAGTTTTCGGCAAATACTTTATACAGGCCCTCATTCTTTCGTTTCTCAGGCGGGGTGTCCAGTTGCAAGAAGTCTTGAAACGACTTCAATTGTACTTCCAGGAAATCCGGATATTCGAGCGGATTCTTAGTCGAAGCAAAATTTACTCTTTGATTTACAGTATTTGAAGACATCTGATAATGGATTTGTAGAACTTAATTTAAAAAAAGATATAAGTAATTATCACGGTACAGTTACTTACACAAAAAGGTTAAGAACCCTTCCGGGAAGGGTTCCTAACCGAAACGCCTGCATATACAGGTAGTTATTATTTAAGTTCAACTTCAGCTCCAGCTTCTTCCAATGCTTTCTTCAATGATTCTGCTTCGTCTTTAGCCAAACCTTCTTTCAGTGTGCTAGGAGCGCCGTCAACGAGGTCCTTAGCTTCCTTCAAGCCCAAGCCGCATGCTTCCTTCACAGCCTTCACTACCTGGAGTTTAGCTGCGCCTGCGCTCTTCAATACGACATCGAAAGAAGTCTTTTCCTCTGCTGCGGCAGCGCCACCGGCAGCAGGAGCGGCAACAGCTACAGCTGCTGCGGCAGGTTCAATACCGTATTCTTCTTTCAGGATAGTTGCAAGTTCATTAACTTCTTTTACTGTCAAGTTAACTAATTGTTCTGCAAAAGCTTTCAAATCTGCCATTTTTGTATGAATTTAATTGTTTAGATACTAATTGTAAGTTTTTTTAAGTGCTTAAGCTTTTCGTTCTTAAGTCCTGTTAAAGTTGTTTTTCGGAGCTTCAGCTCCAGTTCTTGAAGCTTACGCTTCGGGGCGCTCACCCAGTGTCTTCAAGAGACCATGGATCGTATTGCCACCCGACTGCAGAGCAGAGATAACGTTCTTTGCCGGAGACTGCAGCAAAGCCACAATGTCTGCGATAACTTCGTTCTTGCTCTTGATAGCCACGAGCGAATCCAATTGGTCTGCGCCAATGTAGAAACTCTCCTCAGCATATGCGGCCTTCAGTCCGGGAATACCGTCTTTCGCCTTATCCTTGAGCAATTTGGCAGGAGCGTTAGCCACATTCGTGAACATAACGGCCGTAGTGCCCTTCAGACAAGCATATACAGGAGAGTAATCCTCCTCCAGTCCTTCCAGAGCTTTGTGAAGCAGCTTGTTCTTGACCACCATCAGCTTGATGCCAGCCTTGAAGCATTCTCTTCTCAACGCGCTGGTAGCGGCAGCATCCATTGCCGTTACGTCAATCAGGTAGAAGTGACCATATTCCTTTACTGTCGCAGCAATCTGCTCGATGATCGCACATTTATCTTCCTTTCTCATTACTACGCTGTTTTAGTTAGATTTCTTCTACTGATTTCGGATCGATCTTGATGCCAGCGCTCATTGTGCTGGAAAGATAGATACTCTTAATATAAGTGCCCTTGGCTGCCGCCGGTTTCAGCTTGATCAAGGTTGAGATAAACTCCTTGGCATTCTCGCTGATCTGCTCAGCTGTGAATGACACTTTGCCGATAGAAGTGTGTACAATACCACTCTTATCCACTTTGAAGTCAATCTTACCTTGCTTTACCTCGCGCACAGCTTTGGCAACATCCATAGTCACAGTGCCACTCTTAGGGTTAGGCATCAGTCCTCTCGGACCTAAGATGCGGCCCAACGCACCGATTTTACCCATGATCGACGGCATCGTGATGATCACATCCACATCCGTCCATCCACCTTTGATCTTTTCAATATATTCGTCCAGACCAACATAGTCAGCTCCAGCTTCTTTTGCAGCAGCTTCCGCATCCGGCGTACAGAGCACCAAGACACGCGTCACTTTACCGGTGCCATGAGGAAGTGATACCACACCTCTCACCATTTGGTTAGCTTTACGCGGGTCAACACCCAAGCGGACATCGATATCCAACGAAGCGTCAAATTTGGTAAAAGTGATTTCTTTCACCAGCTGAGACGCCTCCTTGAGAGAGTATGCTTTCCCTGCTTCAATTTTTCCAGCAGCCAACTTTTGATTTTTTGTCAGTTTACCCATTCTAATTGAAGTTTATTAGTTATTAACCGGGAACTCCCCTTTTACCGTGATACCCATACTGCGAGCTGTCCCTGCCACCATTTTCATGGCAGCTTCCACAGTGAAGCAGTTCAAATCAACCAATTTGTCCTGAGCAATCGTGCGAACCTGCTCCCAAGTGATCTCAGCGATTTTCTTCCGGTTCGGTTCAGCCGATCCGCTCTTTTGCTTCGTCAGTTCCAGCAACTGAATAGGCACAGGCGGAGTCTTGATTACGAAATCAAAAGATTTGTCTGCGTAATACGTAATGATCACAGGCAGAATCTTGCCCGCCTTTTCTTGGGTTCTGGCGTTGAATTGCTTGCAAAACTCCATGATGTTAAGTCCCTTAGAACCCAATGCAGGGCCTACGGGAGGTGAGGGGTTTGCTGCGCCTCCTTTAATCTGTAATTTGATCTGTCCAGCAACTTCTTTAGCCATTTTCTAACTTGATTTTATAGATAACATTCATCCCGAAGAATGCATGGCAGCGTAACACCTGCCTCATTCTTTTTCCACTTGCATAAAGCCTAATTCGAGCGGGGTTTTCCGACCGAATATCTTGACCATGACTTTCAGTTTCTTCTTCTCGGTGTTTACCTCTTCAATGATGCCACTGAAGCCGGTGAAAGGACCGTCGTTCACCTTCACGGTCTCGCCCACCACATAGGGAATGTCAGGCTCGCCGCCAGACTCCTGCAGTTCGTCAACCGTACCCAGTATCCGGTTCACCTCCGACTGTCTCAGGGGAACCGGCTTATCCGTTCCTCCCAAAAAGCCCAGCACATTCGGAGTATTTCTCAGGCGGTGAGCCACCTCACCCACCAAAGCCGCCTCCACCAGAACGTAACCAGGGAGATAACTTCTCTCCTTCACAATTTTCTTGCCATTGCGAACCTGATAAACCTTCTCGGTAGGGATCAACACCTGAGATACGAATTCGCCAAGATCGCTGTTCTTCATGTCAGCTTCAAGATACTCCTTTACCTTGGCTTCTTTTCCACTGACGGCACGCAATACATACCATTTCTTTTCTACCTCAGACATTTTCCTTACTCGTTTTTAATGTGGATAAACAAACTCCATCACATGCTGGAAACATAAGTCCATTAAGAACACTACCAATGCAATAAGAAGGGAAGCATATAAAACAACTACTGCACTGTTAGTCAGCTCAGAATACGTAGGCCACGACACTTTATGTACAAGTTCGTCGTAGGATTCTTTAATATTAGTGATAATCTTATTCATTTCCGTAATATTAGCACGGGAGGAGAGGCTCGAACTCCCGACACCCGGTTTTGGAGACCGGTGCTCTACCGACTGAGCTACTCCCGTGTGAACATAATCAGTTCCCGATGCCCGGCACCGGGAACTGACTGTTTTTCATTATTCCAATTCTTGATTAGTCCAGAATTTCCGTGATCTGACCAGAGCCTACCGTACGGCCACCTTCACGGATAGCGAAGCGCAGACCTACGTTCAGAGCCACCGGATAGATCAGTGTTACAGTGATCTCAACGTTATCACCCGGCATTACCATTTCTACACCTTCAGGAAGGGTGATCTCGCCGGTGCAGTCCATTGTACGCAGGTAGAATTGAGGACGGTACTTGTTGTGGAACGGAGTGTGACGGCCACCTTCCTCTTTCTTCAAAACATAGATAGAAGCTTTGAATTTAGAGTGAGGCTTGATCTGACCCGGCTTGCAGAGCACCATACCGCGCTTGATTTCGTTCTTGTCGATACCACGCAGCAACAGACCTACGTTATCACCAGCTTCACCTTCATCCAACAGTTTGCGGAACATTTCAACGCCTGTTACAACAGACTTCTTGTCCTCACCCAAACCAAGGATTTCAACTTCGTCACCTACCTTAACAACACCAGTTTCGATACGGCCAGTGGCTACAGTACCACGACCTGTGATAGAGAACACGTCCTCAACCGGCATCAAGAAAGGCTTATCGATATCACGCGGAGGCAGAGGGATCCAAGTATCGCAAGCATCCATCAGCTCCATGATTTTCTCTTCCCATTTGGGTACACCGTTCAATGCGCCAAGAGCAGAACCTTGGATGAAAGGAGTGTTGTCACCATCGAAATCATATGCAGACAGCAATTCACGCATTTCCATTTCAACGAGCTCCAACATTTCGGGGTCATCCACCATATCGCACTTGTTCATGAATACAACCAGTCTCGGTACGTTTACCTGACGAGCCAACAGGATGTGTTCGCGAGTCTGAGGCATCGGACCATCGGTAGCAGCAACAACGATGATAGCACCATCCATCTGAGCGGCACCAGTTACCATGTTCTTTACATAGTCGGCGTGTCCCGGGCAGTCAACGTGCGCATAGTGACGGTTAGCAGTTTCATATTCAACGTGAGCGGTATTGATAGTGATACCTCTTTCCTTTTCCTCAGGAGCGTTATCGATCTGATCGAAAGACTTAACTTCTGAAAGACCTTGCTTAGCCAGCACCGTAGTGATAGCAGCCGTCAATGTGGTTTTACCGTGGTCTACGTGACCGATTGTACCAATGTTTACGTGGGGTTTGGTACGTTCAAATTTCTCTTTAGCCATAGCTTAACTTTTATTTATTTGATTAATAATCAGCTTTTACTTTACCGTGTGAGCTGTTACCGGGACTTGAACCCGGGACCTCTTCCTTACCAAGGAAGTGCTCTACCGCTGAGCTATAACAGCAAGAAGAAATAAGAAATGTGGGCAAAGATGGATTCGAACCACCGAAGGCGTAAGCCAGCAGATTTACAGTCTGCCCCATTTGGCCACTCTGGT
>CALUOU010000060.1 GCA_944322335.1 uncultured Bacteroides sp. | reverse complement strand
TGACGCGTGCGGCGGAATTGGCTGGCGCGTGATTGCCTATTCATGGAAAAAGCATGATTCTCCACTTTTTTGCAAATAATGTGACATTCTTTCTCCTTCCCCGCTCAACCTATCCTGAAAAAGTGTACCTTTGCGCCCGTTTTCAGAATAACCGTTTATTTTTAACAACAAGTATCTATGATGATTCGTCAATGCGCCATTCTTTTCGGATGTCTGGCTTTAGGTGAGCTGGCGGTCTGGCTGACCGGGATCAAACTTCCTTCCAGCATCATCGGCATGCTGCTGCTCACCTTGTTCTTGAAGCTTGGCTGGATCAAGCTGCACTGGGTGCAAGGGTTGTCTGACTTTCTTGTCGCCAATCTGGGATTCTTCTTCGTGCCTCCCGGCATCGCGCTGATGCTTTACTTTGATGTCATCGCAGCCGAGTTCTGGCCGATCGCCGTCGCCACTGTGGCCAGCACCTTACTGGTATTGGTCACCACCGGCTGGGTGCATCAGTGGCTGCACCGCTTCTTTCACCAACTCCACCAACAGCAAACGCACAAAGACAAATGAGCTTCTTAGACAACACATTCTTTCTGCTCGCCGTCACTTTCGGCGTGTTTTTCCTGGCCAAATGCCTGCAGCGCAAGACGGGCATTATGCTGCTCAACCCCATTTTAGTGACAATCGCCGTACTGATCATCTTTCTAAAGGCAACCCACATCGACTACGAGACCTACAATCAGGGCGGACATCTCATCGAGTTCTGGCTGAAGCCTGCCGTCGTGGCCTTGGGCGTGCCGCTCTATCTGCAACTGGAGACCATCAAGAAACAGATTCTCCCCATCGTCCTTTCCCAGCTGGCAGGCTGTGTTGTGGGAGTGGTCTCCGTGGTGCTCATCGCCAAGCTGATGGGAGCTTCCGATGTGATCATCTATTCGCTTGCTCCCAAGTCTGTCACGACCCCCATCGCCATGGAGGTGACCAAGTCTCTGGGCGGCATCCCTTCACTGACGGCCGCCGTGGTGGTGTGTGTGGGACTGCTGGGCGGTATCTTAGGATTTAAGGCCATGAAGCTGACCGGCATTCAAAGCCCCATGGCACAAGGGCTTTCACTGGGCGCGGCCGCCCATGCGGTGGGCACTTCAGCCGCCATGGATGTCAGCCGGAAGTATGGCGCATTTGCCAGCCTGGCACTGACACTGAACGGAATCTTCACGGCCATCTTTACGCCCACCCTGTTGAGGATGTTGGGTCTGCTATAAAAAAGCAAAAGCCGTTCCCCAGAATAGACAAGGAGGGAACAGCTTTTGTGCAAAAGCAAGTCTTCATCAGACTCACCTTTTTTCTTAAAGTTTGATTGGGCGTTCCTGACAGACAGGGGAAAAGTGACTTGAATCGGCATCTTCTGATCGCTGTCAGAACCAAGAACGCACCACCACAAACAAACATAAACAGGGCTGCTACTAATTACTAATTTCTTATGCCTGCTCAGGCTCACACCTGTGCATAGACAGTCATGCAAACGATGTGCCAAACTTATCCAAGAATAGTGTAAACCACTGATAACAAACACATAGCATAGCATCAAGAACCATCGGGAAGGGAAGGCATGATGTGGAAAACTGTAGAATACTGTGGAACAGAGTGTAGAGTTTTTCCACAACTCTTCTTCCGTCAGTCAGTCAGGTTGTAATGTTTCAGCTTGTTGTATAGCGTCTTCCTGTCGATGCCCAGCAGCTGTGCGGCACGGCTTTTATTGTTGCCAGTCTGCTGGAGCACGCGGATGATGTGCTGCTTCTCCGCTTCTTCGTTACGGAGAGAATAATTGGCAGCAGGAGGCGCGGCAGGCTCTTTCAGCTCCGTCAGTTCCTTTGGAGTGATAAACCTGCCTTCGGCCAAAAGGGTGGCACGGCGCACCACATTCTTCAATTGCCGCAAGTTGCCCGGCCAATGATACTCCAGCAGAATGCGTGAGGCTTTATCGTCAAAGCCTGTCAGCTGCTTGTCCATTTCGCGGTTGGCCTGATCCAAGAAGAGATTGGCAAAGAGCAGGATGTCCTCACGACGGTCCTTCAGCAGAGGGATTCTCAAGGTGAACTCGTTGATGCGATGATAGAGGTCTTCGCGGAAGCTGCCTTTTTCGAGCGCCTGTTCCAGGTTCTCGTTGGTGGCACACACCAGCCTGACATCCACGTTTATCTCTTTGGCAGACCCGACCGGACGGACTTTCCGCTCCTGCAGGGCACGCAGCAGCTGGACCTGCACCTCATAGCTCAAATTGCCGATCTCATCCAGAAAGAGAGTGCCTCCATTGGCTTCCTCAAAGGCTCCTGTCTTATCGGACAGGGCACCGGTAAACGCGCCTTTCACATGCCCGAAGAACTCCGAGGCCGCCAGCTCCTTAGGAATGGCGCCACAGTCAATGGCCACAAAGGGCTTCTCCCGGCGTTTGCTCAACTGGTGGATGCGGTGAGCCACGTATTCCTTGCCGGTGCCGCTGGCTCCGTTTATCAAGACAGACATATTGGTAGGCGCCACCAGTTTGACGTAGTTATAAAGCTGTTTGGCCACATCGCTTTCACCCTCCAGGAAATCGGAAGAAGAGTTGTCCGGCCCGGCAGCGGAAACCGGCGGGACAGGAGAGACAGCCCGCAAGGCTTCGCCCATCTTTTTCAGCAGCTCATCCGGATTGACGGGCTTGGACACATAGTCAGACGCGCCCAGCTTCATGGCCTGCACGGCAGACTGGATGTCGGCATAACCGGTCATCATGATGAACGGAATGGTTTTCCCCATCTCCCTCAACCATTTCAGCAGGTCAATGCCGTCACGGTCAGGCAGGCGCAGGTCTGACAGGATCAGATCCGTGCCGCCCGACTCAATGTGCTTCCGGGCACGCGCGACACTGCTCACCGAAGTGACCTGAAACCCTTTCTTGGAGAGCCAGGTTTTGAGCATCATGCCGTACGTAATGTCGTCTTCTACGATTAATATGGATGTCATGGCCTCTACTTTTGTCACTTTTCCGACACAAAGGTAAAAGGTTTTGCCCGAAAGTTGTATATTTGCAGGCTTAAATTAAAATAAAAAGGAAGATGAAGAAGCTATTAATCGCAATATTAACCATACTGGTTTGCGGTTTGAACGCCTGCAAACCGGCTCAAGAAAAGAAAGACGGAAACATGGAACAAGAAACAAGACTGAAACTGGAAACCACCATGGGCGACATCGTTGTCAAGCTTTACAACGAAACCCCGAAGCATCGCGACAATTTCATCAAACTGGCCAAAGAGGGCGTGTATGACGGTGTGCTGTTCCACCGTGTCATCAAGGACTTCATGGTGCAGGCAGGAGACCCCTCCTCGAAAGAAGCGCCCAAGGGCAAGGCGTTAGGGACTGGCGATGTGGGCTATACGATACCTGCGGAATTTGTCTATCCTAAATATTTCCACAAGCGGGGAGCCTTATCAGCCGCCCGCCAGGGAGACAATGTCAATCCCGATCGGGAATCTTCCGGATGCCAGTTTTACATCGTCACCGGCAAGGTGTTCAACGACGCTTCTCTGGCCGCCATGGAAGAACAGATCAACCAGATGCGCCTGCAACGGGTGTTCAACGACCTGGCACGGCAACGGATGAAGGAGATCTACCGGCTCCGTCGCGAAGGCAACGAGGACGAGCTGATGATCCTGCAAGACACCCTGATCGCCCAGGCGGAGGCACAACTGGCCGGAAAGGAATTCCGTTTCACGCCGGAACTGGCGGAAGCCTATAAGACGGTGGGAGGCGCGCCTCATCTGGACGGCGAGTACACCGTGTTTGGAGAAGTGACAGAGGGCATGGACGTGGTGGATAAAATCCAGCGGGTAAAGACCGACCGCAACGACCGCCCCCAAGAGAATGTGGTCATTAAGAAAGTGACGATCCTTGAAGATTAACAGATACATACTGCCCAACGGACTGCGGCTGGTGCATCACGAGGACACTTCCACGCAGATGGTGGCCCTGAACATAGTATATAATGTAGGGGCACGCGACGAGCATCCGGACCACACGGGGTTTGCCCACCTGTTCGAGCACCTGATGTTCGGCGGGTCGGCGCACATCCCCGACTATGACATCCCGCTGCAACAGGCAGGAGGAGAGAACAATGCCTGGACCAACAACGACATCACCAACTACTACCTGACTGTCCCCCGCGCGAATGTCGAGACAGGCTTCTGGCTGGAATCGGACCGGATGTTGGGGCTGGCTTTCAGCGACCACAACCTGGAGGTGCAGCGGGGAGTGGTGATGGAGGAGTTCAAACAGCGTTGCCTCAACCAGCCTTACGGCGATGTGGGACATCTGATCCGCCCGCTGGCCTACAAAACGCATCCATACCGGTGGCCGACCATCGGCAAACAGCTTTCCCACATCGCCGACGCCACACTGGAAGAGGTGGAGACGTTCTTTTACCGCTATTATGCCCCCAACAACGCCATCTTGGCCGTGACGGGAAACATCTCCTGGCAACAGGCCAAAACGCTGACCGAGAAATGGTTTGGAGATATTCCCCGCAGGAAAGTCCCTGTCCGCCGCTTGCCGCAGGAGCCGGAACAAGACGGGGAACGGAGGCTCGCGGTGGAACGCCAAGTGCCCGTGGATGCCCTGTTCATGGCGTGGCGCATGTGTGGCAGAAACGAGGCGGACTATTACGCCTTTGACATCCTCTCGGACATCCTCTGCAACGGACGTTCCAGCCGGCTCACCCAAAGCCTGGTGCGCGAGCGCAAACTCTTTTCCAACATCGACGCTTATATCGACGGCTCGCAAGATCCCGGACTGCTGCACGTGGGCGGAAAGCTGTCCACGGGTGTCTCCATGGAAACGGCAGAAGCGGCTGTCTGGGAAGAGCTGGACAAGCTCATACAGACACCCGTGACGGACTGGGAGCTGGATAAGGTGAAAAACAAGTTTGAGTCCACACAGATATTCGGCAACATCAACTACCTTAATGTGGCCACCAACCTGGCTTACTTTGAGCTGATCGGCCAGGCTGAAGACATCGATACGGAAGTCAGCCGCTACCGGGCTGTCACACCGGAACATCTTCAGGAAGTGGCCCGCCGGACCTTGCGGCACGAGAACACCTCCGTGCTGGAATACAGAAGGAAGGCGTGAGATAAGCCCCTCGATCCCTATCGAAAAGGCCGGATAGACGCTTGTCTGCCGGCCTTTCGTGGCATAAGTACGAATGGCGCATAATGGCTTTCACAAGAAAAAATTTAAAAAATCGGATGAAATTTTGCTATCAGTTGAATATTCTCTATCTTTGTCATGCAAATCGGAGGTGCGGCAAAACCTTCGAACGAAGATTACACTACCTCGGCAATTCGGTGCCGGCGTTCCTGCCGGACTGAAAGTAGTGGGACGGCTCTTCTTCGCCATACAAACGAAACAAAGACATCTGCGTCCCGTCTTGCAGAATAATGGATTCCCGCGTGGGTGGCCTCCTTTTGTCCGAAAGGGCTGAAGAGGGCAGGTCGTATGCGCGGAAAGCGACAATTATTCAACCGACAAGATGAAAAGACAAGAATTTTCTTTACCGCCTGTATCCGTGCAGGCTCATGTATATGTTTCAGCTTATCGACCCGATCCCTTATGCCTCCATAAGGAAGCGGCAGATCTTGTTTGCACGTCAAGATGCACGGACGGTTGTTTCTAAAGAAGTGGACTAATTATGACATATAACCAATTAAAAACAACAATCAACATGAAAACTTTCAGATTTTGGGCAGGCCGCCTGATGGCAGTGCTCTGCATGGGCATGCTGACTGCATGCGACGACGACGATGAAGTGTCATACGGTAAAATCGGGTCAGTCCGAAAAGTCAGTTGCAAGGTAGGTGGAAGAAGTAGGTTGATCATCGGGACAAAATCCTGTCCGGGCTTTTTTTCAGCAGCATAGGTTACTTGCCAAAGTATTATTGCTGCGTTGGCCATTTTATCTTGCTTCGATGGCCAAGTATTATTGCTGCGTTGGCCAAGTATCCAATAATGCCTTGCAACCGGGTTTTCGGACTGACCCGAAAAAAGCACGAATGTTCCGAAAAGGACAGCACAGCTCCAAATCGAAAGGTTTTTCATATCTTAGTTGACTATTTCAGAGTCCACATTCTATGTATCCGGCTCAAAACATCTTCCTCACCCGCTCGATGCCTGCCACCAGTGCATCCACTTCTTCACGGGTGTTATACAGTCCGAAAGAGGCGCGGACGGTGCCTTCGATGCCGAGACGGGTCATCAGCGGCTGGGCGCAATGATGGCCGGTGCGCACGGCAATGCCGAGACGGTCCAGCAGCGTGCCCATGTCGAAAGGATGGATGTCGCCCACCAGGAACGAGATGACTCCACCGCGCTCCGCCGCCTCGCCGAAGATGCGCATGCCGGGAATCTCCCGCAGGCGTTGCAGGGCATAGCGGGTCAGCTCCTGCTCGTAGGCGGCGATGCGCTCCATGCCTATGGCCGACACATAGTCCAATGCCTTGGCCAGTCCGGTCGTGCCGATATAGTCCGGCGTGCCGGCCTCAAACTTGAAGGGAAGCTCGTTGAACGTGGTCTTCTCAAACGAGACGTGCTGGATCATCTCCCCGCCGCCCTGATAGGGAGGCAGCCTGTCGAGCCATTCCTCCTTGCCGTAGAGCACGCCCACGCCGGTAGGCCCGTAGACCTTGTGTCCGGAGAAGACATAGAAGTCGGCATCCAATGCCTGCACGTCGACGGGCATGTGGGGAATGCTCTGCGCACCGTCCACCATCACGGGCACTCCGTGAGCATGAGCTGTAGCGATGATCTCCCTGACAGGATTGACCGTGCCCAGCACGTTGCTCACATGAGCCACGCTGACCAACCGGGTCTTTTCGGAGAAAAGCTTCTCGTATTCGTCTGTCAGCAGATTGCCCTGGTCGTCCATGGGAATGACACGAAGCCTGATGCTGCGCTGCATGGCTTGGAGCTGCCAGGGCACGATGTTGCTGTGGTGTTCCATGACGGAGACGATCACCTCATCTCCTGCCTCCATCTGCGACTGGGAAAAAGTGGCCGCCAGCAGGTTGATGCTCTCCGTGGTTCCGCGCGTGAAGACAATCTCGTCAGCCGAGCGGGCGTTGATGAACTTGCGCACGGTCTCGCGGCTGGCTTCGTGCAGCTCCGTGGCCTGTTGGGAGAGGAAATGCACGCCGCGATGGACATTGGCGTTGGTGTTGTAATACTCGCCGGTGATGGACTCGACTACGCAGCGAGGCTTCTGAGTGGTAGCGCCATTGTCTAAATAGACCAATGGTTTGCCATAGACGGTGCGGCCGAGGATAGGAAAATCGGCCCGTATTTGATGAACGTCATACATAGCAATATTTTTTTAGATTCAGACGGCAAAGATAAATTCTTTTATCCAATAATCCGCCTTTTACCTTTGTCTTTTCATTTTCCTATATGCCATCCCCGCCGGCTTGCTCCCGGCCACCGCGTCATCTGCCAGCAGCATCTTTAAAATGCAACGCTTCCATAAAACGTTTCACCACGTCGGGATGGCCGGTATGTTTTCCCTCGTCCTCACTGAGCTTGCAAGTATCGTTGTAGAACGACCAGGACTCCGTGATTTTCGCCGCAATCAGCTTGATGACGATGTTCATGGGCTTCACTCCCGGAAAGTCATTGGTGAAATGGGTGCCGATGCCGAACGAAGGCTGGCAATAGTAACGGGCATATTGCTGGATCTCGATGGCATGGTCCGTGTCGAGGGCATTGCTGAAGATCACCTGTTTGGTGCGGGGATCGATGCCTAAGGAGCGGTATTTCTCCACGATGCGTTGCAGCTGCACCCGATTGTCGCCGCTGTCCACCCGCAGACCCTTGAACAGGTTGGCGAAGTCTTCCGAGAAATTCAGGCTGAAGATGTCCCAGCCGAAGCTGTCATACAGATATGTCCCCAACGCCCCTCTGAACGTGTTGCGCCAAGAGTTCATGGCAATGTGGTTGGCCATTTGCGGCCCGTACATGCCGCCTATGGCGCATACGAACTCGTGCGCCATGGTTCCCACAGGCAGGAGGTCGTGCTTCATGGCCAGATAGACGTTGCTGGTTCCGACGAACTTTCCTTCCCATTCACGGCTGAGGAAGCAGTCTTTCATGGCACGCACCACCGTGTCTTCCGCCTCAAACGACACACGCCTCCGAGTTCCGAAATCGCTGAACACACATCCGGCTTCCAACAGCCGTTCCCCCTTGTGATAGGTCTTCCGGTAATAAGCCTCATAGTCCAAGCTTCCGGTCTGTCCGGTCATCAGGTAATAGAGCTCGGAAATGATGGCCAGCACCTTCACTTCCAGCAGGATAGTGTCTGCCCAACTGCCCTCAAACTCCACGTGCAAGTGTCCTTCCCCGTCCTGCCAGACCTTCACCCATCGGCGGTCAAACCGATAGCCTTTCAGGTAGTTGTAAAACCATCCGGGAATGTAGCTGCAACGCCGTTTCATGAAACCGATCTCCTCTTCGGTGACGGTGACCGATTCGAGCGCGGCAATCTGACGCTCCAGCTCTCCGGCGAATCCGGGCGGATAGACGGTGTTGTCACGGTCGGTAAACGAATACTTCACTTGGGCACGGGGAAAATTGTCGATGACGGCGCAGCACATGCTGAATTTATACAAGTCGTCATCAGTGAAATGGGTGATGATCTGTTTCATGGATAGCTGGGGTATTATGCGTATAGATATAAAAAAGAAAGGGAAGAATGTCCTTTCTGCGCGAGAAAGGCATCTTCCCTTTTTTCATGCTTTTCAGCGCAAGCAATGTGATTACTTACGCAAGCCGAGCTTCTTCACAATGTCACGGTAACGCTCGATGTCGCGTTCCTTCAGGTAAGCCAGCATAGCGCGGCGTTTGCCAACCAACATTGTCAAGGCTCTTTCTGTACTATAATCTTTTCTGTTGAGCTTCATGTGCTCAGTCAGACGGGCAATACGGTAGGAGAACAAGGCGATCTGAGATTCAGCTGATCCAGTATCCGTGTTGGACTTTCCGTAGGTGCCGAAGATTTCTTGCTTTTTAGCAGCGTCTAAATACATAATGTTTAATTAAAAAAGTGTTAGTAAAATGATTCAAAATCAGTTTCAGGCCGCAAAGATAGGCATTATCTTTTATATAGCAATGATTTACAACGAAAAAATTGACGGACGGATCACGACTGAGGGCAAACGGAAGTGCGGCCTTTCATCTCAACGCTTCCAGAATGCGGCGACATGCCTGTCCGTCTCCATATGGGTTGTGCGACTGTGACATGCGGCGGTACATCTCTTCGTCGGTCAGCAACTGAGATACATTGGCTATGATGGCATCGGCATGTGCGCCTACCAGCTTCACGGTGCCTGCTTCCACCGCTTCGGGACGCTCGGTGGTGTCACGCATCACCAAAACAGGTTTGCCAAGCGAAGGAGCCTCTTCCTGCACGCCGCCACTGTCGGTCAGCAACAAAACAGAATGCTGCATGGCATAAATAAAGGGCAGGTAATCCAAAGGCGGAATGAGGTAGACATTGGGCAGACCCTGAAGCCATTCGCGGACGGGCCGCTGCACATGGGGATTAAGATGGACGGGATAAACAAAGTCCATATCGGGATGCAGAGCGGACAATTCTTTCAGCGCCCGGCAGATCTGCTGAAAGCCCTCACCGAAATTTTCGCGACGATGGCCGGTCACTAACAGATAAGGACGCACGCCCACCCGATATCCCTTCTCGGCCAGCTCGCCGTAAAGTTGGCGCTCCTTGTCCGGCTGGGTCTGAATGAGACGGACAGCCATCAGCAACGCATCAATGACAGTGTTGCCGGTGACGGCAATGCGGTCGTCAGGCACCTGTTCACGCAAAAGATTCTGACGCGCCTGCTCGGTGGGTGCAAAATACCAGCGGCACATACGGTCAGTCACCTGACGGTTCATTTCTTCAGGCCAGGGGGAAAGCAGGTTATAGGTGCGAAGCCCCGCCTCAACATGCCCCACTGGTATCTGCTGATAGAAAGCGGCCAAGGCAGCAGCCAGAGAAGTGGTGGTATCGCCATGAACCAGCACGGCATCGGGCCGCTCAGACCTCAACACACCACGCAGTCCAAGCAGCACCTTGCAGGTAATGTCATACAAGTCTTGGTTAGGTGCCATGATGTTGAGGTCGTATTCAGGCGTGATGTGAAACACGTCCAACACCTGATCCAACATCTGGCGGTGTTGTGCGGTGACACAGACACGTGTCTCAAAATGTTCGGCATCCTGCTGAAAAGCTTTCACCAAAGGAGCCATCTTGATGGCTTCAGGACGAGTGCCGAAAACAAGCAATATCTTCTTCATGAATGTCGTTTGAGTTTGTGAGTTTTTATAGTGCAACAGAATTGGTTTGCGAAAATGTAGAGGCGCGATTCATCGCGTCTCCCCGCCAGCAGTCCGCATGAACGGCATTCTCCTACTGAATAAATTCGCGATCCATCTTTGCTTGAGTATAAGTTTTTGATTTTATGAGGGCTTCATTCCCCTATTTCGGCCACAATCATCACGGGATAGTGGTCAGAAGGGAATTTGCCATTGGGAGTCTCATTCAGCACACCGTATTTCCGCACCCGGATACCGGAGGTCACAAAGATGTGGTCGATGCGGTACAAGGCCACGGCGTTTCTGTCGAAACCCTGGTAGGTTCCGGGTGTCCCGTAAGGAGGCTCCTCGCTCTGCACATACGCGTCTCTCAGCAACCCATCGGATAGAAGGATCCGAACCGGTTCGGAATCCGGCGTGGCATTGAAGTCACCGATGGCGAAAACGGGCAAACCATCTGCCATCTCCTTGATGCTTGCCAGCAACAGCTTGGCCGACTCACGACGGGCCACCACTCCCTCGTGGTCAAAATGGGAGTTGAACAGACAAAACTCTTTCCCCGTCTGCTTATCGCGGAACTTGCCCCACGAGCAGATGCGGTTGCAGCACGTGGCATCCCACCCCAAGCCTGCCCGGTCGGGGGTCTCCGAGAACCAGAAGTCACCGTGCTCAAGCAACGTGAAACGGTCTTTTTTGTACAAAATGGCGGCATGCTCTCCCTGATCGTTTCCGTCCCGCCCTTCGCCGATGCAGACATACTGTTCGAGATCCGTCAGGTCATCCAGCTGGTGGCGGAACGCTTCCTGCACACCGAAGATGTCGAAATCATGAAAACGGATAAGGGCTTTCACCAGCTCCTTGCGGTTGGGCCAAGCATCTTCGCCGTCATCGGGCGTATCCATGCGAATGTTGAAAGTGGCCACCCGCAAGGTCTGGGCACGGACAGCCTGCGGAAACAGCAGCATGGCAAGCACCGCCAGACAGGCGGCTTTCAAAAATGTGTTCACGTTCATAAGCGTTTTTTATTAAAAAGGGATTTGTCATTCACTTCCTGACCCCACAGAAATCCAGCTCTATTTTGTCTTCCTCACGCTGCAGCTGCAGGAAAAGAGTGTGACGCACCAGCCAGACCACAATGTCGGCGCGGCGGTATGCCTCCTGATAGCCGGTCAGATGGAAACTGCTGTGCAACTCTATGTTAGGCTCCACCACCAGCACATCCGCCCGGCACTCTGAAATGATGCGTGAAGCGATGTACTTGGCAGGCGATTCGCGCAGGTCGTCAATGTCTGGCTTGAAAGCCAGCCCCATGCAGGCCACCACCGGCTCACGCCCGTTCCGTTCCACAAACTCGCGGCAGGCCGTCAGCACCTTGTTGGCACACCAGTCGGCTTTGTAATCATTGGTCTCGCGGGCACGTTTGATAAACTGCGCCTGTTCAGGATAGTCGGTCACGATAAACCAAGGATCAACGGCAATGCAGTGTCCGCCCACGCCACATCCGGGCTGCAGGATATTGACACGCGGATGTTTGTTGGCCAGTTCTATCAACTCCCATACATTAATGCCGGCCTTGTCGCAAATAATGGACAGTTCGTTGGCGAAAGCTATCTGGGCGTCACGCGAGGAGTTCTCGGTCAGCTTGCACATCTCAGCCGTGCGGGCATTGGTGCGGTGCAACTTGCCTTTCACAAAAGCGGAATAGAATTCCACAGCCTTATCGGTCGATTCAGGATTGATGCCTCCGATCACACGGTCGTTGTGCACCAGTTCATAAAGGGTGTTTCCCGGCAATACCCGCTCCGGGCAGTAGGCTATGTAAATCTGGCCTTTCAGTTCCGGCCGTTTCAGGAAAATCAGTTCAGCCATCCGTTCGGTGGTCATCACCGGCGAAGTGGACTCGATCACAAACAGGTCGCCCGGCTTCAGGTAAGGGATGACGGAATTAGTAGCCGCTTCCACATAGGTGATGTCTGCCCGGTGGTTCTGTTTGAAAGGTGTAGGAACCACGATGAAGAAAGCGTCGGCCTGCTCAGGTTTGGACACAGCATGCAAGTGTCCGGTCTCTACAGCCTCCTTCACCACCTGTGCCAGGTTAGGTTCCACAATATGCACCTCTCCCCGGTTGACAGTCTCCACCACCGTGGGATTGGTGTCCACTCCCACTACTTTATAACCATGATGGGCAGCAACAGCTGCTGTGGGCAAGCCGATGTAGCCCAATCCTACGAAAACAACTTTTTCCATATTATGTATTCCTCTTTGTTTTTTTGATGACTTGACAGAGTTTGATGCGGCAAAAGTACAAATAAATATGCGACTTTGCGCCGTTTCTCGTCAAAAACCACTACTTTTGCACTCAAGAAAGGCGGGCAGAGCCTGCCAAGTGTCAACGTTTACATTGCCTGTTCATCCTCATGAGAGTAGTATTGATCAATACATCCGAACGGATTGGAGGCGCGGCCATCGCTTGCAGCCGACTGATGGAAGCGCTTAAAAACAATGGCATCAAGGCCAAAATGCTGGTGCGTGACAAACAGACGGACCGCATCACCGTGGTGTCTCTGAAACATAGCTGGTGGCTGGTGTGGAAATTTGTGTGGGAACGTGTCTGCATCTGGCAGGCCAACCGGTTTAAAAAGAATCATCTCTTTGCTGTGGACATTGCCAATACGGGAACCGACATTACGGCTCTTCCCGAATTCCAGCAGGCCGATGTGATCCACCTGCACTGGATCAACCAAGGCATGCTGTCGGTGAAGAACCTCGAAAAGATCTTCGCCTCCGGGAAGCCCGTTGTGTGGACGATGCATGACATGTGGCCTTTCACCGGCATCTGCCACTACGCCGGAGACTGCCTTAACTATCAGACCGAATGCCGCAACTGTCCCCTGCTGTACGGAGGAGGTCATCGCAATGACTTGTCACACCGCGTTTTCCGCCGCAAGCGGGAACTGTATGAGGGGCGGCACATCACCTTTGTGGCCTGCAGCGAATGGCTGAAAGCCCAGGCCGAAAAGAGCGGCCTCCTGGCGGGACAAACCGTGCTGAGCATCCCCAACGCCATCAACACCAACCTGTTCCGGCCGCGCGACAAACAAGAAGCCCGCAACCGTGCCCGCCTTCCACAAAACGCCAAACTTATCCTCTTCGGCTCGGTGAAGATCACGGATCCCCGCAAAGGAATGGCCTATCTCATCGACTCGTGCAAGCTGCTGGCCGAAAAACATCCGGAACTGAAAGAGAAACTGGGGATCGTGGCCTTCGGCAACCAGTCCGGACAACTGGAAAGCCTCGTGCCTTTCAAAGTCTATCCGCTGGACTTCATCAGAGACGAGCATCAGCTGGTGGACATTTACAATTCCGTAGACATCTACGTCACTCCTTCCCTGCAAGACAATCTGCCCAACACCATCATGGAAGCCATGGCCTGCGGCATCCCCTGCGTGGGATTCAACACAGGCGGCATCCCGGAAATGATAGACCACCTGCACAACGGATATGTGGCCGAATACCGCTCCGCCGAAGATCTGGCCAACGGCATTTACTGGACGCTGACCGATCCGGGCTATCCCAGCCTCTCGGAAGAGGCATGCCGCAAGGCGGTGACCCATTACTCGGAACACGTGATAGCCAAACGATTCATCGGACTGTACAACAAAGTGACCGGAAGAAATGCATAGCCGTCTTACCCCGAAGTTCAGTGTCATCACAGTGACCTACAACGCGCGCCCCTTGCTGGAAGACACCATCCAAAGCGTCATCTCGCAGACCTACCGGCATGTGGAATACATCATCGTGGACGGCGGGTCACACGACGGCACGCTGGCCCTCATCGGAAAATACCGCGAGCGGATCGCCTGCGTGGTGAGCGAGCCGGACCGCGGACTCTATGACGCCATGAACAAGGGCATCCGTCTGGCCACGGGAGATTATCTCTGCTTTCTCAACGCCGGCGACAGCTTTCATGAGGACGATACCCTGCAACAGATGGTACACACGATCCACACGGCGGAACTGCCCGACGTGATCTACGGCGAGACGGCGCTGGTGGACAGGGAAGGGCACTTCGTGCGCATGCGCCGCCTCTCAGCGCCCGAAACGCTGACATGGAAGAGCTTCCGGCAAGGCATGCTGGTGTGTCATCAGGCTTTCTTCGCCAAACGTTCGCTGGCCGAGCCATACGACTTGCAATACCGCTTCTCCGCCGACTTCGACTGGTGCATCCGCGTGATGAAAAAGGCCCGCACCCTACACAACACCCGTCTGACGCTGATAGACTATCTGGACGAAGGCATGACCACCCGCAACCAGAAAGCATCGCTGCGCGAACGCTTCCGCATCATGGCTCATCATTACGGACTGATCAGCACGATGCTGCATCATGCCTGGTTTGTCGTAAGGCTGATGCTGAAGAGATGAGCGCCACCCTACTCCCTTTTTCCACAAGACAAAAAAACAGTGTGCCGGAAACGCTCCCCAATGCGGACCAAACGTTTCCGGCACATTTCTTTCCTAACTAAAGAAAGACGCTCATAGCTCGCCTTTCTCCAATATCTGAATCAACTCCCTGACACCCTCCGACGCGCCTTTGCGGATAACGTGTACGGAATGTGAAGAGTGCGTATCGACCGGCTTAGGATCGATCAGGAATACTTCCGCCCGGCGAGGTACATAGGACAGCAGTCCGGCAGCAGGATAAACATTGAGTGACGTGCCGATGATCACAAAGATGTCGGCCTGCTGCACATACCCGACGGCAGTCTCTATCTCAGGCACAGCCTCGCCGAACCATACGATAAAAGGTCGCAACTGGCTACCGTCTCCTGCCTTCTCGCCCATATGAATATCCTCGTCCGGCCTCAGCGCGCGTATGTAGCGCGGATCATACGGATCCCTGCTGGAACATGCCTTCATCAGCTCGCCATGCAGATGGATGACGTGTGAGCTGCCAGCCCGCTCATGCAGGTTGTCCACATTCTGGGTGATGACAGTGACGTTATACCATTGTTCCAACGCCGCCACGCCCCGATGGCCCTCGTTGGGCACCACCTCCTGCAACTGACGGCGACGCTCGTTGTAGAAGTTGGTCACCAGCTCCGGATTGCGCATATACCCTTCGATGGAAGCCACCTGCGCCACCGGATATTGCTCCCACAGTCCGCCTGCGTCGCGGAATGTGCTGATCCCGCTTTCAGCGCTCATGCCCGCGCCTGAAAGCACCACTAAATTCTTTTTCATGCCAATGCTCTCCTTTCTTTTCCTTTAGGGTGAATGATTGAAAGTGTCGCGCAAATATACGCTTTCCTTCGCGGAAACACGCATCGTTTAGGTTTTCTTTAGAAAAACCGGTCTGTAGATTCTTATTGGCGTGGGGCCATGGAGCGCCGACGGAGACTCAGGCTACTTGTAACCTTTGCCGGCCTCGTCCGAACTCAGGATGATGTCGAGCACTCCGGTCGACTGTTCCCCATGCTCCAGCCGCTCCACGGTTGTCAGCGTGGGCACAATGTAGTCTTTCAGATAATTGGCATACAGGTAAAATGTGTAGTAGGTGGTCCGCTTAAGGATGCCGTCGGGATGTACGAAGATGGCACCGCGCGTGTTGACAACAGGCGAGAAGCAGGCGATCTCCACGATGTCCGAGTGGCGGAGGCAAGCGTTCAGGAAACAGGCCGAGAAGAGGGCATCGGCCATTGTGTAGGTCGAGGCAATGTCGTTTTCCGGCGCGTCGGTCCGCATCATGCAGTCAATGTAGGGCGAGATGTTGTTGTAGTGGAAGGCCGGATGCCGCTTACCAGTACATCAACCAGATACGCCGCCGGGCCGGGATGCCAGACTACGGGCAGATGACGAAAGAAGAGCTTCGTGACCGCATCCGCAACGAACGACGCATCGAGCTGAGTTTCGAAGACCACCGTTTTTTTGACGAACGCCGTTGGATGCTGTTTGAAAGCCAGACACCCGGCAGCGAAAAAGATCTCCCCATGTACCGTCAGATCTACAACCTCTATGCGGCCCGCGTCAGTGGAGAGGCGGAGAATCCGGTTTACGAATACACCGTAGAGCCTATCCACCCCATGCGGACATTCAGCAGCCCTAAAAACTATTACTTCCCTATTCCGGAAAACGACATCAAGAGAGCACCCAATTTGAAGCAAAACCCCGGATGGGAATTGACAACAGGCACTCCGGAAGAATAAGAGCGATATCGGTCTGCCGAAAGCAGGTAAGGTAAAAAAAGTGTGTTTTCAGCGAATTTTGAAAAGGCCATCCCAATCTTTGGGATGGCCTTACTTTATTGTCGCAACGACACGTCTGCGGCACTATATATAATAAGGAGGGATAAGAGACCGGGATGACCGGACAGGAGCCGACGCTTTCCGGACAGACAAAAAACGCGTGCCCTCCCCTTTTCCCGCGCGCGCAAAAAAAGTCCCCCCGTCTCCTTCACCCGGAGACGGGGGGACTGTCTGAAAAAAGACG
>CALUOU010000059.1 GCA_944322335.1 uncultured Bacteroides sp. | reverse complement strand
CAGTGATTAGTGATCAGTGATTAACTCAAATGAAACAACCAGACTCCAACAATCCTATCCTCCATCTGCAACGGCAACAACTGCTGCTACAGATGGAATATGAATACGAAAAAGAAGAGTTCAAACGGCAGACTGAAACCATGGGCGTGGAACGGAAAGTGAAGCGGGGAACGTGCTGGTTTCCGGCCAAGGCGGGAAAAAGCTATTATAACTCGCTGAACCAATTGGTAGTGGAAATCACGCGGACGGAGAACCTCGACATTGAACACTGCTTCGAGTTCGGACGTCCCGTCTGCTTCTTCAGCCAAAGCCCAGAGGGAAAGCTCACTTTCCTGCGCGACACGGGGACGGTGAACTATGCCGATGACACTCGCATGGTGGTCACCATGCCAAATGCCGGAAGCGTCCTGGAAGTGCAAGCCACGGAACGCTTAGGCGTGCAGCTCTCTTTCGACGAGACCAGCTACCGTGTCCTGTTTAAAGCCTTGAAACAAGTGACCAACGCCAAAGGCTACCGGCTGGCCGAGCTGAGAGACATCCTGCTGGGCAACGCCAAACCCGGCTTCAGGCAGCTATACCCCGTGCGCTTCCCTTGGCTGAACTCCAGCCAGGAAGCAGCCGTCAACAAGGTGCTCTGCGCACGCGACGTGGCCATCGTACACGGTCCTCCCGGCACCGGCAAGACCACTACCATGGTGGAAGCCATCTACGAGATACTCCACCGCGAGCCGCAAGTGTTGGTCTGCGCACAAAGCAACATGGCCGTGGACTGGATCTCAGAGAAGTTGACAGACCGGGGTGTCAACGTGCTGCGCATCGGCAATCCTACACGCGTGAACGACAAGATGCTTTCCTTCACCTACGAGCACCGTTTCGAGGCCCATCCCTCCTACCCTGAGCTATGGAGCATACGCAAGGAACTGCGCCAGTTAGGCGGCAAGACCCGCCGTGGAAGCTTCGATGAACGGGAAGGCGTGAGAAGCCGCATACGCCGCCTCAAGGAACGGGCCGCCGAACTGGGAGCGCAAATCCATGCCGACCTGTTTAACAGTGCCCATGTCATCGCCTCCACCCTGACGGGCAGCGACCATCACCTGCTTTCCGGCCAGCACTTCGGCACCCTTTTCATCGATGAGGCTGCTCAAGCCTTGGAAGCCGCCTGCTGGATAGCTATCCGCAAAGCAGACCGGGTCATCCTGGCAGGCGACCATCAGCAGTTGCCGCCCACCATCAAATGTTACGAAGCGGCAAAAGGCGGACTGAGCCGTACCCTGATGGAAAAGCTCGTGGCCGAAAAACCCGAAACGGTCTCACTGCTGAAGGTGCAATACCGCATGAACGAAGCCATCATGCGCTTCTCTTCTGACTGGTTTTACCAAGGGAAGCTGGAAGCGGCTCCCGAAGTGCGCGACCGTGGCATCCTGGACTGGGACACACCTGTCACCTGGATCGACACTTCGGAAATGAACTTCAAGGAAACGTTTGTGGGAGAGAGCTTCGGACGCATCAACCGCGAAGAGGCCGACCTCCTGCTTCAGCAACTGGACGCTTACATCCGGCGCATCGGCGGCGAACGCATCCTGAACGAACGCATCGATTTTGGTATCATCTCGCCCTACAAGGCTCAGGTGCAGTATCTTCGTGGAAAAATCAAAGCCAGCTCAGCCCTGCGCCCTTATCGGCCACTGCTTTCGGTCAACACGGTAGACGGATTCCAAGGCCAGGAAAGGGACGTGATCTTCATCAGCCTTGTCCGCGCCAACGAACAAGGGCAAATCGGCTTCCTGGGCGACTTGCGCCGCATGAACGTGGCCATCACCCGCGCCCGGATGAAACTGGTCATCCTGGGAGAAGCGGCCACTTTGGGGAAACATCCTTTTTATAAAAAGCTGATCGAGTATGCGGAAACGGCGGCTCATGATTAGCGGCCGGCGGCATCCCTCAAAAAGCAAAAGCGGGCCGGAAGACGCATACCCACTTCCGACCCGCTTTTCTCGTATTTATATTGCAAACTTCAGTTTCCTCAATTGTTCTCCGGACGCAGCTTGCGGACCGTTACGGCTGTCTGCCACATCTCGCTTTCGCGCAGGGCTTTCAGCTCTTCGTTCAGCTTCTCCCGATAGTCTGGCTTGGAATTGCTGTCGATGGAAATCTGAGCCTCGTTTCCGCACTTCACGCTTTCATACAGCTTCTGCATCACCGGTTTGATAGCGTCGTGGAACGGACCCATCCAGTCCAAAGCACCGCGCTGCGCGGTAGTCGAGCAGTTGGCATACATCCAGTCCATGCCATTCTTGGCGAAGAGCGGCATCAGCGACTGGGTCAGCTCCTCCACGGTCTCATTGAACGCCTCAGACGGCGTGTGGCCGTTTTCGCGCAACACTTCATACTGTGCCAGCAGCAAGCCTTGGATGGCACCCATCAACGAGCCGCGCTCGCCCGTCAGGTCAGAAGTGGCCTCACGCTGGAAGGTTGTCTCAAACAGATAGCCCGAACCGATGCCGATACCCAACGCCAATGTGCGTTCCAGCGCCTTGCCCGTAGCGTCCTGATAGACGGCATAGGACGAGTTCAGGCCGCGGCCTTCGAGGAACATGGTACGCAAAGACGTGCCGGATCCCTTAGGAGCCACCATGATGACATCAATGTCCTGAGGAGGAACCACACCGGTGCGGTCGTTCCAAGTGATGGCAAAGCCATGAGAGAAATAAAGGGCCTTGCCCGCCGTGAGATGCGGCTTGATGGAAGGCCATACTGACATGACAGCCGCGTCAGACAGAAGGCACATCACGATCGTGCCCTTCTCAGCGGCCTCTTCGATGCCGAACAGGGTCTCGCCCGGCACCCAGCCGTCGGCCACGGCCTTCTCATACGTCTTGCCGGGACGTTGCCCTACAATCACGTTAAAGCCGTTGTCACGCAGGTTGCAAGCCTGTCCGGGGCCTTGCACGCCATAGCCCAATACGGCGATGGTCTCGTCTTTCAGTATTTCACGCGCTTTTTCCAGCGGAAACTCTTCGCGGGTTATGACATTCTCCATAACGCCGCCAAAATTCATTTTTGCCATTTGTTTCTAATTTTATTTTTCGGTTATATGATTATAATATGATCAATCTTTCAGCCGGCAAGCTGCCGCGTTCCGTCAGGACACAGCCTGAGGAGACTGGCCGGCGGGCCGCTGAAACGTTATCTTCGCCCGGCAGACCGTTTCCTGTCCGTTCTTCCTCACCTCTACAGCAAAGGTGTCGTTCCCCTCATCGTCCATGTAGAACGAAAGCTCGTCGCCATAGTAGCTTTCGGCCACATAAGCCATCTCAAAGCGGCGGATGCGTTTCTCCCGATACACCGTCAAGGGGAAAAGGTCGAGAATGTGCTCGATGTAACGGATGCTGTTCACATGGCCGTTCACGTCGATGTCGCTGTAGCGGGCTCTCAGCGACGATACGGGCGCGTCGGCTTTCACCTTGATGCGCGAAGGCTTGTCTATCGGGCAAGGCTTGTCACATGCCATCTCCGCCAGCCCTCCGCCTTGGAGGGTGAGCAGGTCGGCCGGCTTGCGGGTGTGCAGGCTGATCATGGCCCATACGGACCGCGCGTAGCCTATGGGGTGTCCGTCCTTGTCCAGCAGGGCGAAATTGCGGTCGGTGAAGAGGCGGTAGACATTCTCCACCCACGTCTGTATCGTGAACTTCTCATAGCTGCAAGGCAGGGTGTCCAGCTCGATGGCCAGACGCGACAACACCCACGTATAGTTTTCCTCGTTCAGGGTGGCGATCCCGAAACCCCGCTCGTTGGCATGAATGCCCGCACAGTTCAACAGGTGGTTGCCCAGCACGCCCAACGTGAGCCGTCCCGTAAAGTCCACATGAAAAGGCTCGGCCTCAAAACGGTATGTACCGACCTTATCGGGTATCTTAGGATTGCTGTCCATCGTCTGAAAGTTGCTGTTTGGATTCCATATATTTAGTCTCACGCTCCGTCAGGTACTCGTTGACCCGCTCGAAGCAGCTGGTCGTAATGGCGATCCGGCCCGACCGGACAAACTGGAGCACACAGCCCAGACCGCGCAGCTCTTCGTTCAGCTCCGTTATCTCGTCGCTCATGCCGTTCTTCTCCACGATGGAATAGACCGGGTTCACCTCCACGATGCGCGCGCCCCTCTTGCGGATGACTTTCGACACCTCCGGCTTCTGTTCCAGCACAGAGGTCACCAGCTTGTAGAGGGCGATCTCGTGCTGGTAGATCTCGTTGTCCGTGAAGTAATGCGCCTGGATCACGTCTATCTTTTTGGTGATCTGCTTCGTCACCTTCTCAATGGTGTCCGGGTCGGTCCATGCGGTAATGGTGTATTTGTGCACTCCCTTGATGGACGAGGCCGACACATTGAGGCTTTCTATATTGATTTGCCGGCGCGTGAATACAGCCGTTACCTGGTTCAGCAGACCGGCAATGTTTTCCGAATGAACGATAATCGTATATAATTTCTTCATAATTCACTAATCGTTAACCGCCCGCAAGCGCAAACGCCGACGGGACGCTAATCACTATTCACTAATACCTGATCTCAGCATTCCAGCAGCATCTGGTTGACCGACCCTCCGGGAGGAGTCATAGGCAGCACGTTCCCCTCTTCCGCCACACAGGCTTCCAGCAGGAAAGGGCCTTTCACAGCCAGCATTTCCTCTATAGCCTCTTGCAGCTCTTCCCGTGCGGACACACGCCGCGAGGGAATGCCGTATGCGGCGGCTATCTGCATGTAGTCCGGATTCAGCATGGGCGTAAAGGAATAGCGGCGGTTGAAAAACATGGCTTGCCACTGGCGCACATTCCCCAGGTAGTTGTTGTTCAGCAGAATCATCTTTACCGGTGCCTGCCGCTCCATGACGGTGCCCAGCTCCTGCAGGTTCATCTGCAAGCCTCCGTCACCCATGAAAGCGCATACCGTGCGGCCGGGCCGTCCGAAAGTGGCTCCGATGGCGGCGGGCAGACTGAATCCCATGGTTCCCAGTCCGCCTGAGGTGACGATGCTCCGCTCACGGGTGAACTTGAAATAGCGGGCGGCCATCATCTGGTTCTGACCCACATCGGTCACCAGCACCGCTTCGTTCCCGGTGGCCTCGCTCACGGCACGCACCACCTCGCCCATGCTCAGGATCTCGCCGCGCGGATGAAGCTCAGGCTGGATCACCTTCTCGTCTTCCACCTCCTCATAAGGCCGGAAGCTGTCCAGCCACTCCTGGTGGCTTGCGGGACGCAACTGGGCGGTGACAGCGGCCAGGGTGTCCTTGCAGTTGCCCAATACAGCCACATCCGCCTTGACGTTCTTATTGATTTCAGCAGGATCGATGTCAAAGTGAATGATCTTGGCCTGCCGGGCGTATGTTTCTACGTTTCCGGTCACGCGGTCGTCAAAACGCATCCCCACGGCGATCAGCACGTCACACTTGTTGGTATTGATGTTCGGCCCCAGATTGCCGTGCATGCCCAGCATGCCCACATTCAGCGGATGCTCCGTCGGCAAGGCCGACAAGCCCATCAAGGTGCAGCCGGCCGGCAGGCCCGCCTTCTCGATGAAGGCGCGAAGCTCCTGCTGCGCGTGTCCCAGCTCCACTCCCTGTCCCACCAGGACGAGCGGCCTCCGCGCCTCGTTGATCAGGGAGGCCGCCTGCTCAATGGTGTAGGGATCCGTGTCCGGCACAGGCACATAGCTACGTATGTAATCCAGCTTCATCGGCTTGTAGTCAGCCTTCTCCACTTGGGCGTTCTTGGCAAAGTCGAGCACCACCGGCCCCGGTCTGCCGCTTCCGGCTATATAGAAAGCTCTCGCCACCGCCCAGGCCACGTCCTCCGCGCGGCGTATCTGGTAGCTCCACTTGGTGATGGGCTGCGTGATGCCCACCAGGTCTACTTCCTGAAAAGCGTCCGTACCCAAAAAGCCCGTGCCGACCTGGCCGGCAATGACCACAATGGGGGTGCTGTCTATCATGGCGTCGGCAATGCCCGTAATGGTGTTGGTCGCTCCCGGCCCGCTCGTGACCAGGCAGACACCGGTCTGTCCCGACACCCGCGCAAAGCCCTGTGCCGCATGAACCGCTCCCTGTTCGTGACGCACCAGGATGTGATCCAATGTGTCCCGATGGTCATAAAGCGCGTCAAACACAGGCATGATGCTTCCTCCCGGATAACCGAAAAGGGTCTTCACGCCCTGATGCTCCAATGAACGCATCAGCGCTTCCGCGCCAGTGATATTGGTTGTTTCGTTCTCCATATTTTCTGTAAGCGTTAATCCTAAAATTACTCGTTGATGATCCTCACCGCTCCCTTGTCAGCCGAACTTGCCATGCTGGCGTATGCCTTGAGTGCCTTCGAGACTTCCCGCTTGCGGGTGAGCGGACGCATCGGGCGCGCGGCCAGCTCCTCGTCGGTCAGGCGCACGTTGATGCTGCGGTTCGGGATGTCTATCTCGATGATGTCCCCATCCTGCAGCTTGCCCACGTTTCCTCCGGCAGCCGCTTCGGGCGAGATGTGTCCGATGCTCAGCCCCGACGTTCCGCCGCTGAAGCGTCCGTCGGTGATCAGCGCACACTCCTTGCCCAGATGGCGCGACTTGATGTAAGAGGTGGGGTAAAGCATCTCCTGCATGCCCGGCCCTCCCTTGGGCCCTTCGTGGGTGATGACCACCACATCGCCGCTCACCACCTTGCCGCCCAGAATGCCTTCACAAGCGGCCTCCTGCGAGTCAAACACCTTGGCCGGTCCGGTGAACTTCCAGATGCTCTCGTCCACACCGGCCGTCTTCACCACACAGCCGTCCTGGGCGATGTTCCCTTTCAGCACTGCCAGCCCGCCGTCCTTGCTGTAGGCGTGCTGCAGGTCGCGTATGCATCCTGCGGCGCGGTCGGTATCCAGCTCCTCATAACGCTGTGCTTGCGAGCCCATCGTCAGGCTGAATTTCCCGCCGGGCGCACTGGCGTATATTTCCAGCGCCTCTTTGCAGACGTGAGGGCTGGTGATGCAATAGCGGTCTATCGCTTCGCCCAAGGTCATGCCGTCCACCCGCCGCGCGCCGGTGTCAGCCAAGCCTCCTTTCGCCAGCTCATACATGATGGCTATGATCCCTCCCGCGCGGTTCACGTCCTGCACGTGGTACTTGGCCGTATTGGGCGCCACCTTGCAGAGACAGGGAACGCGGCGCGAGAGCCGATCGATGTCATCCATACAGAAGTCCGCCCCGGCCTCGTGTGCCACAGCAAGCAGGTGGAGCACGGTGTTGGTCGATCCGCCCATGGCGATGTCCAGTGACATGGCGTTCAGAAAAGCCTGACGGGTGGCTATGCTGCGCGGCAACACGCTGTCATCGCCTTCCTCGTAATACTTGCGGGCGTTCTCCACAATCAGGCTGGCCGCGTCACGAAACAGCTTCAGCCGGTTCTCGTGCGTAGCCACCACGGTGCCGTTGCCCGGCAAAGCCAGTCCGATCGCTTCGTTCAGGCAGTTCATGGAGTTGGCCGTAAACATGCCTGAACAGCAGCCGCACGTGGGGCAGGCATGCCGCTCTATCTCAGCCACATCCTCATCGCTCACACTCTCGTCGGCCGACTGGATCATGGCGTCGATCAGGTCCCAATGCCTTCCCTTCCATTCGCCGGCCTCCATCGGACCACCGGACACGAACACCGTAGGAATGTTCAGCCGCATGGCCGCCATCAGCATGCCCGGCGTGATCTTGTCGCAGTTGCTGATGCAGACCATAGCGTCCGCCTTGTGCGCGTTCACCATGTACTCCACGCTGTCGGCTATGAGGTCGCGCGAGGGCAAGGAATACAGCATCCCGTCATGCCCCATGGCGATGCCGTCGTCAATGGCGATGGTGTTGAACTCGGCGGCAAAGCAGCCCAACCGCTCAATTTCCTTTTTCACGTACTGTCCTATCTCGTGCAGGTGTACGTGTCCCGGCACGAACTGCGTGAACGAGTTGACAATGGCGATGATGGGCTTGCCCATCTGCTCTTTCTTCATCCCATTGGCTACCCACAGGGCACGCGCGCCTGCCATGCGGCGGCCTTGGGTGCTGGATGCACTGCGTAATGGATGTTTCATATCGGTCTTTTGTCTTTATTGTAAACTCAAAAAGCCTCTCCCACACCGGTGAGAAAGGCTCTTTCGCTATTTGTTCCAAACGTCACATTCCTAACATATACAAACCTTTCTCACGCCACGGGGTTCACGACCACGACGAGCACCAGCTGCAGGACTGCCCAAATCAGAATGGATAATAAATGTAGGTTTGCTCCGTTCATTGTTCTTTCGTTTTCGTTAATTCGCCGCAAAGGTACAGGCTTTTTCGTAATAAGCAAACAATTTGAATAAAAAAATCACGAGAAAACTGAAAATCGTAAGAAAACCGCGCATTTTAATTATTAATGGTCAGTGATAATGGGCCGTGCCCTCCTTCACCCACGAGGGTAACCGCGCCCAAAGTCCGGGTGTCTTTTTCAGATCCATGAAACGGATCCTGCGGCAAGTTACAATCTGACACTTTGCATTTCATTTCTCTCCAGAATCGCTTGTTTCCGCCCCGCTGACCGCTTCGTCCCAAAAAACGGAACGGAAATCCGCAATCGTCTGGAATGTAGCCTGATAGCGAAATATTGACAATACAACGAGCGGTCCACACCCTTCTTTTTTGCAGGAAAAACGCCGTCCGTCTCCGCCGCACGCGTCACCCGGATCCGCCGCACGCGTGCCGCCGACGGACCAGACGCGTCGTTCGGACGGCTCTGACGCATCTCTCAGCATCCGTTTCATGTGTCATCCGCCCTTCCGGGACACGTGAATTCCGTGGAAACACCGTCCTTCTCCGCATATTCATGCGGAATCCATGCAAAACTTGCTTCTGTTTGAACGTTTTTGAAAACAAGGCTTGTCAGCAGATCCGCCACATTCGCGTCATTCTGATAGCGAAAGGCAGGTTTCACCGTCACGGAGGTTGGCGGATGGGGTGCGTTTGCCAAGGGAAGCTTGCCACTTGTTTGAATGCGAAAGAAAAAATGCGTATCTTTGGCGCACGAAAAAGAAAACCCAAACTAAATAAAGGCAATAATTATGGAAACAATAGACAACCGATTTCTGTCCATCTCCTACAAGATGTACACCATCGAGGAAGGAGAAGAAAAAGAATTAGTGGAAGAGACCACCCCCGACAACCCCTACCGCTTCATCACGGGGCTGGGGCTGGAGCTGGAAGCTTTTGAGAAGCAGTTCAGCAAGCTCAATGCAGGCGATAAGTTCGACTTTACCATCCCCATGGCAGAAGCCTACGGCGAGTACAACGAAGAGCACGTCTACAACCTGCCCAAGCAGTCGTTTTACATCGACGGGAAATTTGACGACCAGCGGGTGAAGAAAGACGCGGTGCTGCCGATACGTACCAGCGACGGCCAGGTCTTCAACTGCACTGTGACGGACGTGCTGGCAGACACTGTGGTCATCGACATGAACCATCCCTTCGCCGGCTGCGACCTGAACTATGTGGGCGAGGTGCTGGAAAGCCGTCCGGCCACGAACGAGGAGCTGGCTTACGTTGCCAACATGCTGTCCGGCCACGGCCATTGCGGCGGCGGATGCGGCGGATGTGGCGGCGGATGCGGCAGCCACGGGTGCGGCGAAGGAGGATGTTGCGGAGATTGCTGACCAGGCACGGACTGCGCGGCTTTCACGGATTCTTTTGAATGCGCTATCCGATGAGTCCGTGAAGTCCGCGCGGTTCATCCCGCCCGCCTGTCAGCTTTTACTTGTCATGATCTGGAGCACGAGGCTGTCGGTCTCGTTCATGCCTTCCGATCCGATGCGGGTCAGGTTGCGGATGGTCTGGTCGACATCTTTGTCGATAATGCCCTCCACGGAAGTGACTCCCCTGTCTTCCATGGCCATGATGGCCGAAAGGACAGCCGTGGAAACGCCGGTGGTGACCTTCAGGGCACAGCTGGGCTTGGCACCATCGCAAATCATGCCCGTGAGGTTGGCGATCATGTTCTGAACCGCACAAGCCACTTGCTCATACCCGCCTCCCATGAGCCAGGTGATGCCACAGCTGGAGCCGGTGGCAGCCACCACACAGCCGCACAGAGCGGACAGCCGCCCCAGGCTCTGCTTGATGTAGATCACCGTCAGATGGCTCAGCATGAGCGCACGGATGAGCTGTTCCTCAGACTTGCCGGTCTCTTCGGCGTAGACCACCACCGGAATGGTGGCTGAAATGCCTTGGTTGCCGCTGCCCGAATTGCTCATCACCGGAATCATCGCGCCGGCCATGCGGGCGTCACAAGCTCCAGAGGTGTAAGACAGGATGTGGGAAAACACGCTGTCACCCATGATGCGATGCTCGTAGTTGCCGCGCAACATCTTGCCCAAGCCATGGCCGTATTCCCCCTGAAACGAACGTTCGGCGGCCGCCTTGTTGACACGGGCCGTCTCAAGAATGAAACGGATCTCGTCCAAAGGAGCCGTCAGGGCAAAATCATACACCTTGCGAAGGCTGAGCTGGAGAGCGCCGGCCTCTTCCCCTTCCGCCACTGGTGCGGTCTGAAGATCCAACAGGACTTCCGCGCCACGCGAGAGATAGACAAAATGCGTATGCCCGCCGGCGATGACGGCCACCGCCCGGTTTCCGCCGGCCTCGCAGCAAACCTCTATGTAAAGCTTTTCCCGGATGTCCGTCTTCAGATCGATCTGGACACGCTTCTCGCCGATGAAGCGCTTACCCTCCTCCACTGCCTGAGGCGTGGCATCCTTCAGCACCTCCAGCTCGTAGGCCGATCGCCCGACCAAGGCACCCAACGCGATGGCAATGGGCAAGCCTATCATGCCCGTGCCCGGAATGCCTACGCCCATGGCGTTCTTCAAAATGTTCGCACTGAGGCGCGCCGTCACCTTCTCAGGACGGACACCCAATAGCTCGGTGGCTTTGGCCACACACAGAGCCACAGCAATCGGCTCCGTACAGCCAATGGCGGGAACCACCTCCCGCCTCACTAAAGCAATGATCTGCTGCCGTTCGGTCTCGTTTATCATTTTGTCAGTATTTTAAGTGCCGACAAAGGTACTGAAAAGGTTTTAGATGCCAAATAGGCACAAGCCCTAAAATAAATCAGGCCGCATAGAGCCTAATCCAAAAAAGAAACGTACATTTGCACAATGTTCGCAAAAACAATCCGTTATTGCCGGACATCGGTAAATAAATATAACCCATTAAAACCATTTCGCATGAAAATGAAACGACTTATTCCGGGTCTATGCCTGGCACTGGCCTTGGGCGGATGCATCCAAGACGAGGCATTGAACGTGGAAGCAGCTATCGACGGATGTACGGGCAGCGATGTGCAGCTGGCCATCATCAACAAGCAAGGCACCAAAAAATCGATTGACATCTACATCAGCAAAAGCGCCGACCTGTCGAGCCAAAACCTGACATTCACCCTCTCGGAAGGCTCTGCCATCCACGCCAACGAAACGTTGCCAGGCGACACGGAGAGCACTTATGACTTCAGCACACAGAATCCGCGCTACTTCACCGTCACCTCGGAAGACGGCTCCAACGCGCCTGTATACACCATTACGATGATTCCGGCAGAACTGCCCACTTCCTACCACTTCGAGAGCCTGATGGAAGGGAACAGCGACTACCCCATCTTGTATGAATACGCTCCCGGAGCAGGCGGCAATGTGACGAGGGTGCTGCAATGGGCCAGCGGAAATCCCGGCTTCAAACTGACGGGCATGGCAGGCAGCCCGATGGAATATCCCACCATACAGGTGTCCGAAGGCCGCTCAGGCAAGGCCGTGAAGCTGGAGACGAAAGATACGGGCAGCTTCGGACAGATGGTGAAGATGCGCATCGCGGCGGGAAACTTGTTCATCGGCTCGTTCGATATCAACAATGCCATACAAGATCCGTTAGGCTCCACCCTCTTCGGCTATCCCTTCACGCAAAAGCCGGTCCGCATCACGGGGTACTACAAGTACAAGTCCGGCGGCCTGTCGACCGACGCGGACGGCAACCTGACGGACGAGACCGACAGGGGCGACATCTATGCCTTGTTCTATAAAGCTCCGGACAACAGCCACACACTGGACGGGGACGTCATCTCATTGGACGGCTCCATCGACCCGGAAGTGATCCTCTTCGCACGCATCCCTGAAATGGAGGAAGCTGAGGAATGGACTTACTTTGACATACCTTTTGAGATCCAAGACGGACACAGCGCGGCAGACATCAATGCCCAAGACTTGGCCGATGGCAAATACAAGCTGGGCGTGGTGTTCTCGTCAAGCATCAAGGGCGCTTACTTCATAGGAGCCGTGGGCAGCACGCTGTGGATTGACGAAGTGAACATCGAATGCGAATAAAGAAACAATCACACGATAGAAAAAAATACGCACAATATGAAGAAATACATCATGGCCTGCCTGCTGGCTCTGGGCACAGGCATAGGCACAGCGACAGCGCAAGACAATGACGCGTCCAAGGAACACAAAGGCCTGCTGTGGTCGGCAGTGCACGGACTGGAGTATGAGTTTAAGGCTGGAGTAAACTTTGGCGGCACCTCGCCCCTGCCCCTCCCGGAGGAAATACGAAGCATCGACAGCTACAAGCCGGGACTGGCGATCACCATCGAGGGCAATGTGACCAAATGGATCGACAAGAACAAGGAATGGGGCGTGAGCTTAGGCTTGCGCTTAGACTCCAAAAGCATGAACACGGAGGCTACCGTGAAAAACTACGGAATGGAGATCATCAACAACATAGGACGCCCCACCGGCGGACTGTGGACGGGCGGCGTGAAAACCAAGGTGAAAATGTCGCTGCTCACCGTCCCCGTGCTGGCCACTTGCCAGATCAACGACCGCTGGCGCGTGTCGGCAGGCCCTTACTTCTCCTACCTGATGGACGGCGACTTCTCAGGCAACGTGTATGAAGGCCACCTGCGCACTCCAGACGCTACGGGAGAAAGCATCTCTTTCACTGGCGAAAGCATCGCCACCTACGACTTCTCCAACGAGCTCCGGCACTTCCAGTGGGGCTTGCAGGTGGGCGGATCGTGGAAAGCCTACCGCCACCTCAACATACACGCCGACCTGACTTGGGGAATGAACGACATCTTCAACAAAGATTTCAAGACCGTCACCTTCGCCATGTATCCTATTTATCTGAACATCGGGTTCGGGTATAAGTTCTAAAGCAAGCACTGGCAACAAGACATTAAAAAAGCGCATCCGGTTTCCCGGATGCGCTTTTTAATACTTTATCATCAGCGATCATTCACAGATCACCTGGAACTCATCCACGATCAACGTGCTACCGCCAGCACCGTTGAAGGTGTCACCCTTAATGCTGGAAGTACATACAATGGCAAACTTATATTCACCGTCTGCCTCATAGTCACCCTTCACCTCAAAGGGGATATCAAAAGTCTGATAACCTTCTTCCGTATTGTCAGTAACGACCATGGCATATGCAACAATTTGCTCAGATGTATTCACATCATGCCCCGTCAAAGTCACTTCGTTGCCTTCAGCGTCTTTAGCTTTATAAAGCACAGCCGTGATAGAGCCTTGGTCTACATCTTCTGTCTCAATGATGTTGGAAGGATCCGTAGCGTTCAGGTATTGAGCACCTGCGGTGTACTTGTACATGCCCTTGAAACGGACAGGCTGTTTGGTCAAGCCCAGATCCGCAGCAGGCAATCCGAATTTGGTGCAAGAGAGTCTGTCACCCATAAGAGCAGGCATCATGTCAAACGTACCGATGAAAATAGAACCGGCAGTGATCTTGGGAATCAGTGAATTGGCATCGCCCGGATATTCAAACGTAATCATCTTAGCTGCAAAAGTACCGTCTTCATTGGTTTCCTTCTTCAGCAAGGTTCCACCCAGAATCCCTGCACCGGCCGCACTGGATGCCCAGATCTCCTCAGGAAGCAGGGTGTCATTTTCATCACCATCCTCCCAATTTTCAAAAGAATAGGTCAACACGCTTTGCGTAATCGCCCACACCGTATAAGTCTTTACCGTACCGTCCTCAGCCGTTACCGTGTAAGTGACAGGGTCGCTGAAGTCTTGCTCCTCGCCGCTGGCGGGAGACACCGTAGCACCATCAGACACTGTGATAACCGGAGCGAACACCAAGCTTTCGGCAGAGTCGAGCACCTTGAAGGTGATGGAACCGACTTCATGGTCGATAACGGGAGCTTCAGACACAAGTTCGCTGTCAATCGTGAAACCGATGATCTGTGCCTCGGAGCTTTCGTTGCCAGTCAGGCGTGTACCTGTGTAAACCACCGTCACATCTTGCTGCTGTCCGGCCAGCTCGGCTTTTATGTCGAGATTCAGGGTAATGCTCGTGGGGGTGCCCGTAGTGAAAGAGCCTTCGCCTGCAACGTCGGCTGTCAGGTTCATGCCCGGCACCGTAACATCCAAAGAGGTAGTGCCAGTAAAGGTGTAGACACCGTTTTCCTCAGTCAGCGCACAGTCGTTTAACTCAATATCGCCCAAGCTCATGCCCAAGAAACTGAAGTTGTTGATGGAGAGGCTCACAGCTTCTGTTCCAGACTTCGTAACAGCCACTTTCTGAGCCACGGGATCCATGGGCACGCCCAGCACCGTCACAGCCAGCTCGCCTTTATAGTCACCGGCAATGTCGTTGGTAATAACTTCTTCCAGGGTTCCCGATTCTCCGTTTTCTCCAGGGCCAGGTACCACAGGCTCGTCATCGTCACTACAAGCCGTGAACAAACTCATTGAACAAATCAATGCAAACAGATAAAATAAACTTTTTTTCATACTTTTTGAAGCATTTGTTTAATTAATAACATGCCCGATCCGGGCGTTGACTTTCCTTTTTTTAAATTTGCGGCTGCAAAGTAACGGTTTTCCGTCCAAGTACACAAGACTTTTTCTAAAGAATAAATGTTCCCTTTTTAAGATTTAGCGCCATGAGAGATCTCGGCTTTATAAGTTAACAAGATTTAAGCGATAGGGAAAATGCCCACACCTTATTATTATAGGAACAGAAAAACACCTCTCCCCATTCCGCCACACAAATCTAACCGTCTCCCGTCTTTTAAATGTCTGCGCTTTGCGCTATCTTTGCAGGCAGAAACCCTCTAACAACAGACAAGAACCATATGACAAAAGCTCTTTTTTTAGACATAGACGGCACCTTGGTCAGCTTTCATACCCATGCCATACCGCCTTCCGCCATCGAGGCACTGGCCGAAGCCAAGGCCAAGGGCGTGCGCATCTTCATCGCTACCGGCCGCCCGCGCATCCTCATCAACAACCTGACTTCCCTGGAAGAACGGGGACTGATAGACGGATTCATCACCATGAACGGAGCTTACTGCTTCGTGGGCAATGAGGTGATTTATCAAAAGCCTATCAGCATTGTGGAAAAAGACAGTCTGATGGGGTATTGTGACCGTTTCGGAATCCCCTGCATCGTGGTGGATCAGGACAGCATCTGTGTGGTCCATCCCAATGAACAGGTGGACGAGGTGTTCCGAGGGCAGCTGGGCGTGACGGTCGACATACCTGCCGTCAGAGCGGATGAAGCCTTGGCCAGAGTGCCCTACCAAATGACTGCCTTCCTCAACGTGGAGCATGAACAGGAAGTGATCCGCCGCATCCCTCGGTGCGAGATAGGCCGCTGGCATCCCGCCTTTGTGGATGTCACAGCCGCCGGCAACAACAAGCAGAAAGGTATGGATGAAATCATTGCCCATTTCCAGATCCCCCTGTCGGAGACCATGGCCTTCGGCGACGGAGGAAACGACATCAGCATGCTGCGCCATGCGGGCATCGGCATCGCCATGGGCAACGCGCGTGACCAAGTGAAACAGGCAGCAGACTATGTGACCACCAGCGTGGACGACAATGGCATAGCCAACGCCCTCCGCCATTTCCAAATCATCTGACCCCCATACACACCACAGCCCCATGGAGTTCGTACCCGACAGCCACAACAAAGAATTTCAGGACGCGCTGAACCTCGTGCGCTACACCCGCCAGTCCATTTTCCTGACGGGGAAAGCGGGCACGGGCAAATCGACCTTCCTGCGCTATATCTGCCAGCACACCAAAAAGAAATTCGTGGTGCTGGCTCCCACAGGCATCGCCGCCATCAACGCGGGAGGCAGCACCCTGCACAGCTTCTTCCGCCTGCCCTTCCGCCCCATGCTGCCCGATGACCCCGACTTGAGCCTGCAGCGGGGACGCATCCACGAGTTTTTCCGCTACAGCAGGGCGCACCGCAAGCTTCTGGAGAAACTGGAGCTGATTGTCATCGATGAAATTTCCATGGTACGCGCTGACATGATCGACACGGTGGACCGCATCCTGCGCGTCTACAGCCACAACCTGCGCGAGCCTTTCGGCGGCAAACAGCTGCTGCTGGTGGGCGACGTGTTTCAGCTGGAACCGGTGGTGAAAAGCGATCAAAGGGATATCCTGAACCGTTTCTACCCCAATCCCTATTTCTTCTCCGCAAGGGTGTTCCGCGAAATGGAACTGGTGTCGGTGGAACTGAAGAAGGTGTACAGGCAATCCGACCCTGTATTCGTAAACGTGCTGGACCGCATCCGCAGCAACACAGCCGGAACGGCCGACCTGCAACTGCTCAACACCCGCCACGGCCAGCCCGAAGATCAAGCCGACGCAGACATGTATGTGACCCTCGCCACCCGACGGGATCATGTGGACTTCATCAACGAACAGAAACTGAGCGAGCTTCCGGGAGAGCCTGTCACTTTCACCGGCACAGTGAAAGGAGACTTTCCAGACAGCAGCCTGCCCACCCCAAAAGAACTGCAGGTGAAAACCGGCGCACAAGTCATCTTTATCAAAAACGACTATGACCGCCGCTGGGTGAACGGCACCATCGGCATCATCACAGGGATGGATCCGGAAGGGAAAACCCTCTGCATCCGCACCGACGAAGGCAAGGAATACGACGTGCAGGAAAACACCTGGAGGAACATCCGATATACCTATAATGAAAAGAAAAAAGCCATCGAAGAGGAAGAGTTGGGCACCTTCACCCAATTCCCCATCCGCCTGGCCTGGGCCATCACCATCCACAAAAGCCAAGGGCTGACCTTGAGCCGCGCCGTCATTGACTTCAGCGGAGGAGTGTTTGCCGGCGGACAAGCCTACGTGGCTCTGAGCCGCTGCACCTCGCTGGACGGCATCCGGCTGACCAAACCCATCAGTCCGGCCGACATCTTCGTGCGACAAGAGATCGTGAACTTCGCCACCCGCTTCAACAACCGGCAAACCATCGACCGTGCCATGAAACAGGCGCAGGCAGACATCCGGTACGCCGCTGCCGTCCAAGCCTTCGACCAAGGGGATTTCGACACCTTTCTCAACGAATTTTTCAAAGCCATCCATTCCAGATATGACATCGAAAAGCCCGTGGCTCAACGCTATATCCGCCGCAA
>CALUOU010000058.1 GCA_944322335.1 uncultured Bacteroides sp. | reverse complement strand
AGCGAGGATTTTTTTAGTTAGCTCGGTCTAAGATAAATTTAAAGTTGCAGTCGATGATGGATTGGATGAGGAGGTCGTCATAGGTGGCTATGCCGCTATTGGCATTTGCATTTACATCGGGGATTACAACAATACCCGTAGTACTTTTTTGTTCTGTTGATCTAACTATTTTTTTATAAATTTCATTTTTTAGAGAGGCATAGTCTGCATCTTTTTCTATGAATTGTACGCCCCAAGTCCATTTATTAGTTAATATTACATTCCAATCTTTCTCATCCCATTCTGTATAAGATAATAGAAAATCGTTAATGCTATTATAGTTATTTATTGGAAGTATTCTATTTGATGTGATGGTTTGAAATGCACCTAATTGAAAGAAAAACTTAGGACCTTTCTGTATAACAATAGCGTGTCCTATTGCTTCTTGCATAGTCATGTTAAAAGAAAATTCTTTCCAGGGAATGTTTTCTTCGTTCAAGAATCCTTTTAAATCATCTCCAGACCACAATATTATAAAATCTTCTTTAATTAATTGTTTTATTTTATCTGCTGAAAGATTCAAATGATTGTGAGAATGAGGATAATGATTGTAGTGAGATAACTCATTGGCTTCAAATGCCCGTATTCCCATGTCAAACAGAGCTTGCATTTCTGCTCCATTTAATTCTTCATCTTCATGTTCTGTTAATTTTGCTCCCGGTATCGACAGTTGAGTAATCTTGATGTTCGGATCCAGCTGTGATATCCAGTTGTTATTCTTCTTGTCATTCACCGAGACATCCGGCAGGTGGATGTAGATTCTGCTTTGTTCTTTTAGATCTGCACCACTTGTTGAGAAGGTGACGAAGTCAAATCCTTCTGCTGTATGTATTTTCACTTGGAGTTCGTTCATTTTCAAACCTTTTATAGGCGGCAGGAAGGCCATCAGGCTGATGGTTTCGCCTTCGTTCAGTTCCACATACCTCAATGTATCTTGCAGGATGCCTACAAACACGGATTCTTTGCCGGTTTTTGGAGTGTTTGTCAGTCCGCCTCTGGAAGCTGTGGGATCTCCATCGGTATGGTCTTCGGTGATCCGATAGCTAAACTCCGATGCCGCTATCACTCTCGGCATCATGACGCTGACTCCCGTGACGGTGATCGGCTGTATGATGCCTGTACCCAGTTCGTAGCCTCCGGCCGTGACATCTATCTTCAGTGTGGTCATGATGGGGTCGAAGGAGAGCAATACATGGTCTTCCTGCGGTTTCACCGTTTTCTTGGCCATCATGTAGGCGTTCAGCATGTCCGGCTCGGTCTCATATTTGCCGTTGTTCACGCTGACCACGGTATTCACCTGGTTGGTGATATACTGCATGTGGAACGTGCTGTCTTCTACACTGTTATAGTGTTTGGCAGGGTAGGCACCGTAGAAAGTGTATTGGTCATATGCGAACTGAGCAGGATCATCTGCATTTTTGGTCCATTTCAGACCGACACCATCGTTTTCTGTGGTATCATTGTCTGCCGCACTTGCCACCGGCACGAAGTCGCCATGGAACTGATGGATGGGGTCGTCTTCGGGATAGACATTGCTGATCATGTAGAAGGCTTCGTGTTTGGTGCCGTCGGATGTAGCGGCCTGGGGTGAATAGATCACAATCTTGTCTTTCAGGTCCCAGTCTATCTGTAGCGAGTCTTCCGTGTAGTGCGTTCTCGTTGTGGCCGGTCCGTCTATGCCAAACTGTATGGTCTCTCCCGGCTTTGCAGGTCTTGACGAGGGGAGCAGCCCTTCTTCGCTGTCGCTGCATCCGGCCATTGCCCCCGTCGCAAAGAGCAGGAAGGCGGATTTTGTCAATAATGGGTATTTCATATTCTTCAGTGTTCTCTTTCGTTTTTTGTACATAGGTTTATTCATTTGTGGCCGAAGCGGATTCTCCCCAGTCTGTCCAGGTGTCGGATCCGAAGCTTCCGCCGTCAATCTGTTCGTTGATTTCCACGTGTCTGCCTCCGTCGCTGATGTCGTCTCCAGGATTCACATGGATTTTCGATGGCGCGCAGATTTCGCTTTCCATTTCCACCTCCACACATTGTGTTTCGGGTGCTTCATACTTAGTCTTTTTCATTTTTCTTGTCTATGCTTTTAAAAATAGGTTTTACGTTCGTTTTTTTTTCAGGATGTCTCCGTCTTTAGAATTTCTTTCCGGACAGGATGGAATAGACGGTGAGGAAGATGATCTTGAGGTCGAGCCTGATGGACTGGTGGTTGAGGTAGTCCAGGTCCATGCGCAGCCTTTCCAGCATCTTTTCCATGGTGTCCGTATAGCCGTTGTAGAGGGTCGCGGGCGAGAAGAGTCCCGGCCGCAGCTGGTAGAGCAGCTCATAGTTGGGGTTGATGGCCTTGATGCGGTCGACGTAGAACTTCCGTTCGGGTCTTGGTCCCACAAAGCTCATTTCCCCCTTCAGCACGTTCCAGAGCTGCGGCAGCTCGTCGAGGTGGTGTTCGCGCAGGAATCGTCCGATGCCCGTCAGTCGTTTGTCGTTTTTCTGGCAGAGTGCCGGTTTTCCGTCCGCTTCCGCCGTGACGGTCATGGAGCGGAACTTGTAGAGCGTGAACTCCTTGCCTTGATAGCCCATTCGTTTCTGCTTGAAGATGACGGGTCCTCCGTCCTCATGCTTGATGGCCAGAGAGATGACCAGGAATGCGGGCGACATGGCGGCCAGGCCCAGCAGGCTTCCGGCGATGTCGAACATCCGTTTGGCCATGTTGGCAGGCGGTGTCATTCTTCCGCCTTGCGTGTCAGATTCGCTTGCGTTCGTTCTGTCTCTGAATAAAGTCATTGCTTTTACGTTCATTCCATATTTGCTTTTAAGGGTTTGTTGATTTTTTTATTTGTTTTATTGATGAGATTCTCGTTTTCCGGTCTGTCGGCCGGATCATTTGTATTCGTAGCGGTAGCCGTAGCCATATCCGTAACCGTAGCCATATCCGTAGCCGTAGCCCCGGCGGTGCGGGTCGACGCCGTTGAGCACCATGGCCATGTTGTTCAGCTTCTTCTCCTCATACAGCTTCTCGATGTCCGGCATCTGCCGGCGGTCCAGCTTGCCTGCCCTGATGACGAAGAGCGTGAGGTCTGCCAGGCGGTTGGTGATGGTGGCGTCGGCTATGATGCCCAAGGGCACGCTGTCGGCCAGGATGTAGTCGTAGCTTTCGCGCAGCTGTGCGAACAGTTCGTCGAGGCGGCTGTCCATGAGCAGCTCGGCCGGGTTTGGCGCCACCGTTCCGGAGGGGATGAGGTCGAAGTCGTCGTGATGTCTCACGATCTGTTCGATTGTGACTTCCGGATCGGCCAAGTAGTTGGTCACCCCCATGCGGTGCGATCCGAAGTGCCGGCTCAGGATGCCTTTCCGGATGTCGAGGTCGACGAGGATGACCCGCTTCTTGGTCCGTGCCAGGCTGAGCGCCAGGTTCTGGGCGATGAAGGTTTTCCCCACCCCTTCGTTGAAGGAGGTGAGCGTGATCACCTGCATGGGCCGGTCTTTGCGTGCCATGAAGTTCATGTTGGTGCGGACGATGCGGAACGCCTCCGGCACCATTCCCTCCGTGTCCTTGATGAGGCTGCTTTCCCTCTGCTTCCTGCGCTTGCGCTTCAGGAGCTTCTTGTCCAGAGGGATCTCTCCCAGCAGGGGCACGCTCAGCGCCCTTTCCACCTCCTTGCGTGTGTAGACCTTGGTGTCCATGAAGAGCTTGAGCAGGAAGATGAGTGCCGGGATGGCCACCCCTATCAGCACACCCATCAGGAGGATGCGCCGGGGCTGTGGGGCGATGGCCACGTTGCCGCCTTCGGCGCTGTCGATGATGCGCGCGTTGCTGTCTGCCATGGCCTGTGAGAGCGCGTTCTCCTCCCGCCGGTTGAGGAGGAAGAGGTAGAGCGACTCCTTGATCTTCTGCTGTCGTTCGATGGAGAGCAGGTTGCGCTCCTTGGTGGGGATGGACTGCACGCGCGTCTGTGCCCTCACCTCCCGGCTCTTGGCGTCCTGCCGCTTCATGCGCAGGCTGACGATGAGGTTGTCCACGGCGCGTATGATGGTCTGCTTCATGGCCCGGAGTGAGTTGTTCAGCTCCTCCACGACGGGGTTCTTCTCGCTGCTGTCGTCCATGAGGCGGTCCCGCTTGAGCTTGGTGCTGTTGTAGAGGTTGATCTGGTTTTCGATGTTCATGTCGCTCAGTCCGGTGTTGGCCGGGATGAGGTCGGTCTCCTTGGAGGGGTCTGTGAGGTAATGCTTGATGAAGTCCGCCAGCTTCAGCTGGGTCTCCAGCTCCAGCGCGTCTGTGTTATACTTCTGCGACTCGCTCATGTACATGCCCGCCGCCGAGGAGATGTCCACAATCTGGTTGTCCCGCTTGAAGCTTTCCAGGTCAGACTCCACGCTTCCCAGCTCGTTTTCGATGATGATGAGGCGTTCGTTGATGAAGTCGGCCGTGTTGACCGCCACCTGGTTCTTGTCCTTGACGGCCTCTTCGTTGTAGACGGTGATGAGTGTGTTGAGCACGTCTTCAGCCCTGACGGGCGAGTTGTCTTTCAGGGCGAGGGTGAGGATGGACGCGTCTTCCTCCTCCTGGCGGATGCTGACGCTTCCCCTGTAGTGTCCCATGGCCACCTCCACCGGCTGCTTATGCACATAGACAGGCACCCCCTTCCAGGCAGGGCTGTAGAAGTTGGTGGGGTTGACGCAGACCCCGGTGTTGGGGTTGATCATGAAGGTGTCTCTCAGCTGCACCAGCCTGTATTTCTCCTCCTTCAGCTCCGGATCCATCGTTCCCAGCATGACCGAGTTCTCGTCCTTGGGGATGACGGTCATGGACAGGTATTGGTTGGGCAGCACCTCGATGAAGTCGAGGGAGACGGGCGACTGTGTGTACAGCTCGTTGTAGCGCAAGCCGTCTTTCACCTGGTAGCTGATGTTGAGACGGAGCCGTTGCACCACCTCGCGTATCAGCCTCTTGGACCGGAACTGGAGGATTTCGTTGGTCACGTTGACACGGTTGATGTAGTTGTCATAGCGGTCCAGTCCGGCCGTGGAGGTCTTGTTGGAGGGGTCTTTGATGATGACCGTGGCCGATCGGAAGTAGACCAGCGGGGCGCGGGCATAGTAGAGCCATGCCAGTCCGCCGCAGATGAGGACGGACAGCAGGAACCATTGCCATTTGGATAGCATGTAGACGAGCAGGTCCGTCAGGTTCAGTCCCTGCTCCGTTTTGTTGTCGGTTGTGTTACTCATTACATTTTTCGGTTTATTTTTTCAGGTGTGTTCGTTGTGAGGCGGGATCGGGGTCAGCGTGTCGCCCAGATGATGGAGCATACGGCCGTGATGGCGGAGAGCAGCGTGGTGCCGATCTGCCAGCCTCGGTCTTCGTTGTCCTTCTTCCGGTACTTGGGCTCCACATAGACAATGTCGTTCTGCTGGAGATAGAAGCAGGGCGACTCGAACAGATCCGTGCTGCGGAGGTCGTGGAGATACATCACCCGCTCGTTCCCCACTTCGCGGATGACCGCCACGCGGTCCGGCTTTCCGTTGACCGCGATGTCTCCCGCATTGGCGATGGCCTCCAGCAGGGTGACGCGGTCGCCGTCTACGCTGAACGACCCGTTTCGTCCCACCGCTCCCAGCACCGTGTACTTGAAGTTGAGGAACTCCAGCGAGACCAGCGGATCCTTCATGTAGTCTCCCTCGATGAGCTGCTGCTTGATGAGGTTGGTCACCTGGCTTACGGTCAGCCCTTCCACGTGGAGCTTGCCCAGGATGGGGAAGTCGATGTTGCCGTCCACGTCCACGCGGTAGCCTTTTTCGTTCACCCGTGTGGACGCGTCTGAGGTTTGGATGTTGCCGTCGATGCCCACATGGAAGTTGCCTCCATAGATGTTGAAGGGGATGGCCAGTTCCGGATTCTTGCAGCTGACGGTGATGCTCAGGCGGTCGTCGCGGTGTACCACGGCCTCATACTTGTCTTCAATCGGGTAATGCTTGCCCATCTCCATGTCTTTCAGGTAGACAATCTTGCGCGATGCGCACGAGGACAAGAGTGAGACGGCCAGAAGGCCGATCAGGAATAGTTTTTTGTTGTTGTGCATATCAATTTAAAGTTTGAATTTTTTTTAAAGTGTTCAGTGTATGGGTTGTCGGTTCCGTAGGTGCGGACACCCACGGTTGAGCCGGAGTTCGACTGCAGGCAGTCGTGTGTTACGGCGGGGGCGTTCATTGTTGACTGTTGGCCGTTGTTTTTTTTAATCGTCAGCCGTCAGCCGTTTCCGGCAGATTTCTGCGGCATCCGGATCCGGACGGCATTCCATGCGGGCTACGGGCACCGTGGAAGAGATCCGGACGAGGGTGTTGCAGAGCTGGTTGTACAGGCGGTTGTTGTGTCGTATGGCGGAGCAGCTGGGCAGCAGCTGGATGAAGGCTTCCGCCTCGCGGCAAGGCGTGAAGCGGTTGTCCGGTGCCTGCGAGAGGCGCACGATGCCTCCCACGGGGTAGGAGAGGTTGCGGTAGCAGGGCGTTTTTCCGCTCCACGGGGTTCCGAAGGCGTGCAGGGATCCGTTGCGGAAGCGGATGATGGGGTTGTCGTCGTTCAGCAGGCTGGTGTCGGGGAAGCGTTGCAGCCAGAGCCGGGCGTGTGTGCTTTTGCCCGTTCCGCTTTTGCCTAAGAAGAGGTAGGCTTTCCCTTGACAGATCACGGCAGAGGCATGGACGGACACCCCCTGCACCCTCAGCACCGCCTGAGCGCAACCGATGCGCACCCAGGAGGAAAGCACTTGTCCGGCCAGCGGGTCGTTGCGGTCCACCGTGGCTTGCGCATGGCAGGCGGAAGGGTCAAGCTGCATCTGGTGGCGGGTGCCGTTGGCGGTGGTCAGCTCGATGAGGTAAGCCTGGGGCGTTTCCCAGAGCCGCAGCCGGCCCATGTCGGTGTCCGGCTCGTCTGTCAGCAGCCTTTTAGGCTCTTGCGGTTCAGGCAGGCCGTCTGTGAGCGAGAGGCGGAAAAGCGGCTCCTTCTCCTCTTCCGGCGAGGCCGGATGACGGAAGTCACGGAAAGTAGGCAGCCAACGTTCCGCATCGATGTCCTGAGGCAGATCGAGACGGACAGGGAGATTGGAAATGAAGCAGCGCAAAATAAGTGTTAGTGATTAAGTGTTAGTGATTAAGTGTTAGTGATTAAGTGTTAGTGATTAAGTGTTAGTGATCCTACCGTGACCGGTCCGGTTGATGTCATTCCGTCGTGACGGCACGACTGCTTGCAGTCGAACTCCGGCTTAGCCGTGGGTGCCTGCACCTACGGTTTCCGGTTAACGTCATTCCGTCGTGACGGCTGAGCGGGTGTTGCACATGCGTATGCAGAAGTTTGCAGAAACGTGTGCAAAGCTTTGCACATGCGTATGCAGGATCTTGCACACGCGTATGCGGAACGGTTTATGGCATCAACGGAAATGTTTTTTTACGGATCAATCCCGTTTCATTATAAATTATAAATTCCCTTTCAGCAGGCGCAGGGTTGTCCAGCAGCCTTCCTGAGGGGCATAGTTCAGGGTGAAGGATGCGTTCTGGCAGAAGGCTTTCAGGGTGTGCCATTTCCGCGTCCATGCCTTGGCGGTGGTCCGTCCCTGGCGTTGCAGGCCGAAGTTTCCCGTCTGCATCACCTTTTCCAGCAAGGGCAGGGGAGAGACCTTGGCTGCGGAGGGGTAGGGCAGGCGGTCGGCAGGCAGCCCGATGCATTCCGTCAGGAAGGCGTGGAGCAGATCGTTCCATTTTCTCAGCCCCGCCTTCCGGTAAAGTCCGTACAGGTCGTCGGCCTCCAGCTGTCCGCTGAAGCGGTCGTATGCCAAGGCCAGGTCGCATAGCTGCCTCAGTCCGATGCCCCATCCCAGCACGTGCTTCAGGATGTGCGCGTTGAGCAGCAGGACGTGCGTCATGGGCGCGGGGATCGTGAAAGCGCCTTCCCCTTCCGGCAAGACCGCTTCCGTCAGTCCATATTTGCGGATGAAGCGGTTCAGGTGAGGCTGCAGGAAAGGGTTCTGGAAGTCCAGCAGGGTGCGGTGGTGCTCGATGCGTATTCCCCTCAGCAGGTAGGTCAGGCTGCCGTCCGCTTCCTTTTCCGGTTTTTGCGGACTGGCCTTCAGGAGGAAATCGGCCGCCTTCTCCCCGTCGGCGAAGTTGGGGAAACAAAGGTCGATGTCTCCGCATTCCCGCCACAGCGGTTGTCCGTAGAGCAAGGCCGTTCCCTGTCCTTTCTGTACGACAGCCTCCCAACCCTTGTTTCGGAACAGTCGGAACAGGTCGGCCAGCAGGCTGTTCATCTGCCTGTTTCTCTGCTCGATGCGGTCGATCAGCACCGTCCAGCGCAGCAGCAAAGACCGGGGAGGCAACAGCGGATCCGGCAGTCTCAACAAACCCTGGTAAATGATTCCGGAAACCGTCTGTTGCTGGGCCAGCCTGTAGACCTCCTGCCAGTCTTCCTCGCTGCAGGGAAGGAGGCCGGCAGTCATGTTGAGGTCAGCCTTTTCCCACAATCCGGCCTGAAGCAAAGCCAACAGTATGCGTTCTGTTTTCGTCATTTCCCTTGCAGAGGCTCCTCTTCTTCAGGAGAGAGAAGCCCCCCTTTTTTCCATTCGTCCAACAGCCGTTCCACGTCCCGGCGGGCCGTCTCTGTCTCCACTTCATAGGACTGGCACAGCCATTCCGTCAGCTGTTCGGGTGTGAACGGCCGGTCTCCTATCTTTTCCCACAGCCAGGCGGCTGTCTCGTTCAGTGTGAACACCCGCGAGAAATTCACCCGTGCATGTTCCGTATCTACGATCAGATATTGTTTCCCTATTTTCCGCAGGGTCAATCCTTTTTTCAGAAACATTTTTTTTAATGATCAATGATTAGTGATTAATTGCCGGTAGATTTCGGCCATGCGTTTCAGCATCAGCTCTTCGGTGAACATCGACCGATAGCGGGCGAGCGCTTGCCGGGCGTAGCGGCTGTACGTTTCGGGCTGTACCGTGATCTCCAGGATGGCATCGGCCAACGCTTGCGCGTCGCCCGGCTCCACGTTCAGTCCCGACACCCCGTGTGCGTTCACCCATGGCACTCCCGACTGGGGAATGTTGGTGGCCACCACCGGTTTTCCGCACGACATGGCTTCGATCTGTACGATGCCAAACGCTTCCGTTTTCTGCACGCTGCTCAGGCAGAACACACTGCACGCCTGGTAGTAAGCCGGAAGCTCCCGCTCGTCGATGCGTCCCAGCAAGGACACCTTGCCTTCCAGCCCTTCGGTTCGGATCAGCGTCTGCAGCTCCTTCTTCAGGGTTCCGGTGCCGCCGATCAGGATCACGTAACTCTCCGGGAGGTAGCGGGCCGCTTTCACCAGGTTGTGATACCCCTTGTAATGCACCAGCCGTCCCAAGGAAAAGACGATCTTCCGCCCGGCGTAGCGTTCCAGGATGTCTTTCACCCTTTCCTCCTCCACAGGCATGGCCTTTACGCCGATGGGCACACACGCCGTCTTGTGGCTCACCTGCTTGAGGAAAGGCGATTCCTGCAGGTAGACGGGGGTTGTGCCGATCACCACGTCCGCCCGCCTGAGCATCCAGTCCTGCAAGGGTTGGTAGAAGCGCAGCAGCGTCTTTTGCTTCTGGATGTCGCTGTGCCAGTGTACCGCCACCTTCCCTTTATATCCCGAAAGGTAGAGTGCCAGGCAGGCCATGGGGTCCGGATGGTGTACATGCACGATGTCATAGTCCTGTTTGATCCGTTGCAAGGTGGTGATCATGGTGGGAGCGATCATGGTGGCCGCCACCTTCTTCCAGGTCCGGCAGGTGATCAGCCGTGCGTCAGGCCGGATGGTTGTGACACCTCCTTTGCCGGCCGAGGCGGCACACAGCATGTCACAAGCCATTCCGTAGGCGGGCAGCCCTTCCGTCAGGTCGTAAGCCACCTTCTCCACACCGCCCCGAAGCGGATAAAATTTTCCAAGTTGAAGTATATGCATAACGTCTGTTTTAGTTGGCAAAGAACTGTTTGTTCGTTATCGGTTTGTTATCGTTCCGTTATCGGTTTGTTATCGGTTCCGTAGGTGCGGGCACCCACGGCTAAGCCGGAGTTCGACTGCAAGCAGTCGTGCGTTACGGCGGATTCGTTGATCATTGATCATTAATCATTAGTCGGAACGTTTCTTCCCATGTCCGTGCGGTGGGAGCCGCTATGTTTCGGGCGGGGACAGGGTTGAGGAAAGAGCTGTCTCCTTGCACCAGGCGTTTCATCAGCTCCTTCAGTTCGGCCGGACTTGTGGGCGGGAAGAAAGCCGTAAGCGGGCTGCCTGCCGCTGTCTCGTGCGCATAGGGCAAGTCTGCCAGCAACATCGGTTTTCCGAAAGCCGCAAATTCGCTGATGGGCAGTCCCCACGTCTCCACCCGTGACGGGAAGACCAGACAGTCGGCCTGTCCGTAGGTGTCATACAGCCTGTTGCGGTCCATGAATCCGGCAAACTCGATGGAGCTGACCTTTCCCCAGCGTTTGTAAAGCCAGCGTGTGTACCGGTTTTCGGTACCGCCGATGGTCAGGACGACTTTGAATTTTCCCGTTCCGATCTCCTGTTCCAGCAATTGGGCAGCCCGGCAGAGCGTCTCGAAATTCTTGTGGATGTCTCCATAAGAGGCAAACAGGAAACGGTATTCGGAAGCCTTGCCGGATGCGGAAAGGCGGACGGCCTCGCTTGCGGCGGGCAGGGTCACGATGATCCGTTCCGGCTGGAGGCGGAACATGCCGACGAACGCCTGCCTGATCCATTCCTGCTGCACCAGCACCCAGTCGTTGCGGTGGATGTTGATGCGGTAGATGTATTTGGAGAACCAGGCGAAGCACACGATCTTGTAGTTCAGGAAGATCTCTCTCCATTTCCATGGGTAGAAAGGAAACGGATTGTGGCAATAGACAGCACGTTTTAGAGCATGGACATGAGGTGTGCTGTCATGCAGCGAAAACCACAGATACACCGGTGCGAGCCGCTTGGAGATTTTAAGCATAGTCACGTATTCACACCAGAGCCGTTTGACCCAGCTGCCCACCGTCCAAGGCATCTCGATGTATTCAATGCCCGGATAGAGGGCCAGCTCCTTGCGGTGTACCAATGCCACAATCCTGTATTCCCCAGTTTGCGCCAGCGTGGAAAGATATTCCAGGCAGTTGCGCAGAATGGTCAGCGTGCCCCCCTTGCGCAGGTTGACAGCCGAGATGACGATTGTTTTCATTGTTTATTCAATAATGCTTCCCATTTCCTCATGACCTCCTCTTCCGCATACCGGCCGGCCGCCTTTTTCGCTTTGGCTCCCATCCGTTTGCGCAAGTCCTCGTCCCTCATCACGACCGCCATCTGCCGTGCCAGCCCTTCCACATCGCCTTCCTCCACCAGGAATCCCGTCTCGCCTTCCTCCACGATGTCTCTCGGCCCGCACTTGCAGGCGAAAGCCACGATGGGCAGTCCGAAAGCCTGCGCTTCCAGCAGCACCATGGGCAGCCCCTCGTAGCGGGAAGACAAGGCCAGCAGCGAAGCGTTCGCATACACCTGGCCGATGGCTTTGGTCGGTTTCGTCAGAGAGACCAGCCCGTTGAGCCGGCGCTTGTCGATCAGGGTTTGCAGCGGGCCTTCCTCCTCGCCGCTGCCGATGATGTCCAGCCGCCAGTCGGGGAAATCCTTGGCCAGCAGGCTCCATGCCTCGATCAGTCGCTCAAACCCCTTCTGGTGCGTATAGCGTCCGATGGCGATCACCCGTCTGCTGTCCAAGTCAGCCGTCCGGTCCGTGGCAAACGTATTGGCGTTGGGGATGACCGCGATGTTGGGCAAGTTTCCCCAATACGCCTTATCCTCCTCCGTCAGCACCACAAAGCGGTCAAACCTCCTCACCGTCCGTTCGTCCTGCCGGCTTCGCCAAAGGTCAGCCAGCCGCCACAGCCCCTTGCGGTTGTATTGCAGCCGTTTGAATTTGGAGAAATGGATCTCCAGCACCTTCCGGCTTCCGTCCTTGATGCGGGTGATGAAGCCTGCGTCGTTGCAAAACATGGAGACAGTCACGTCCGGCCTTTCCCGTCTCAGCACCTCCGCCAGCCGTTTCCGGTGTCGGTATTGCTTCAGCGGATAGTGCGCCAGCTTGTTCCAGATGGACTTTCCGTTGTTTTCCTCATAGTTGATGTCCAGATCGAAGCAGCGGATGCGCTTGTCCAGGGGGAAGAAAGGCGGCAGTCCCCGCTGGTCCGTCGTGACGATCACGACCTCATGCCCGTGCCTTGCCCAATAGTTCGCCTTGTTGGCAAGCACACGTTCCATTCCGCCGGAATGGCAAGTCCCGGCGATGCAATAGAGAAGTTTCATAGTGATGTGGTTATGAGGGCAGTCTTTCAGATAGGTTCTCCGTCAGGAAAAGCGGTTATTCTGCTTTTTGATCAGCCAGTCTATATACCGCAGGTAATAGGTCATGGGGTTGAGCAGGTTAGACACTCTTAAGAGATGACGCCATATCCCCCCTTTGAATCTGGCGTTATGCCTGACCTTATTCTTGGCCCAGAGCAAGAAGTTCAGCCGCTTTTGCACCTGTAGGGAGTATTCAGAGGCCAATCGGGAGCTTTCTATAAATTTAGGGCTTACTTTATTGCCGTTGGATATGGCGGATTGGTGTATGCGATACTTCACAGTCTGCCCATTGAGACATGCCATTTTCTTATTTGCCAGTACAGCTTTGATCCATAAGATCCAGTCTTCCATCAATGGGATGTTTTCATCAAACCCTCCTAATTCCTGCCAAACGGATTTTTTGATAAAGCAGGTCGCTGCCGGGATAAAGTTATAGCTTAAAAGCTTATAAAGGAATTGTTTCTTAGTCAGGCAAAAAGCACCATACTGACACCAGTATGTGTCTATGGATGTATTGTCGTTACTGAAAGCTACAATTTTTGAGAATACGATTTCCGCTTCCGGATACTGTGCGACAAACTCCACGTTCATTTGGATGCAGTCCGGCAGAAGCAGGTCATCTCCGGCCAGTGCTTTGATCCATTCGCCTTGGGCCGCCTTGTAGCCTCTGTTGCAGTTAGGCGCAATTCCTGTGTTTTCCGGAGATTCTATCAGGCAGGCTCTCACAAAGCGGTTCCCGTTCTTTTCCAGCCATTCCTTCACCAGTGTTGTTGTCTCGTCCGTCGAGCAGTCGTCGCTCACGATCAGCTCTAAGTTCTGATACGTCTGTGCTTTGATGCTGTCCAAAGTCTCAATGACGTATTTGGCTGAATTGTAAGTGATGATTACGGCAGAGACGAGGGGATTGAAACGATTCATAAGCAGTCTTGATTTTTTATTCTTCTTTCCATTCATTCAATGCTCTGACCACCTCTTTCACCTCCCTTTCCGTCATCACCGGACTCATCGGCAAGCTCAGTTCCTCCCGATGGATCTTTTCCGTGATCGGGAGTGACAGGCCGTTCCATCCTTTATAGCATTCCTGCTTGTGGGGAGGGATCGGGTAATGGATCACCGTCTGGATCCCGTTCTCCGTCAGATACTGCTGCAACGCGTCCCGCCGCTCGCAACGGATGGGGAAGATGTGGAACACATGCGCGTCCCAGTCCTTCACAAGGGGAGTGACAATGCGTGGATTCGCAATGTGTCCGATGTAATACTGGGCCACTTGTTTGCGGATTGCGATGTCCTCATCCAGATGCTTCAACTTCGTGTCCAGCACGGCAGCCTGGATCTCGTCCAGACGGCTGTTCCGGCCTTGGTACTTGAATACGTATTTCCGTTGGGAACCGTAGTTGGCGACGGCGCGGACAATCCGGGCCAGTTCTTCGTCATTCGTAGTCACCGCACCGGCATCGCCCAAGGCTCCCAAGTTCTTGCCGGGATAGAAGCTATGGCCCGCCGCATCTCCCAAAGACCCGGTACGGCGGCCTTTGAACTTGCAGCCATGAGCCTGCGCATTGTCCTCCACCAGCTTTAAATGATATTTCTTACACAGTTCACCGATCTTGTCCGTATAAGCGCATTGCCCATACAGATGCACAATCAGGACGGCTTTCGTCCTTTCCGTGATGGCTTCCTCTATTCTGCTGTCATCTATCTGGTAGGTCTCCAGGCTTGGCTCCACCAGCACGGGCTTCAATCCGTTTTCGGTAATCGCCAGGATGGACGCGATGTAAGTGTTGGCAGGGACAATCACCTCGTCCCCCGGTTTCATCACCCCCATCTCCACATAAGCACGGAATATCCAGATCAAGGCATCCAGTCCGTTTCCGCACCCCACGGCATATTTCGTGCCGATGTATTCGGCATAATCCGCCTCAAACCTCTTGTTCTCTTCTCCTTGCAGGTACCAGCCGGAATCCACCACACGGCTCACAGCCGCATGGATCTCATCGGCATATTTGGCGGTGACTTTCTGTAAATCTAAGAATTTGATCATAATTCATGAATTAGTCCATTTTTATCTTTTTTGTCCATATCCAGCAAGATACCCTCTTGGGTGATGTAACCTTTCTGTCGGGCAGGATTTCCATACCAAACAGTATAAGGAGGAATGTCATCTGTAACTACACTTCCTGCACCGATCATGGCATATTCACCAATTGTATTTCCTGCTATAATTGTGGAATTGGCACCTATGGATGCTCCAGTTTTAATATTCGTTCTCCAAAAGTGGGTAGGATATACTTTTGAACGCGGAACCAAATCATTGGTGAATGTCACATTCGGACCGATAAACACATTGTCTTCAATCCGCACTCCATCCCAAACTTGAACTCCTGATTTGATGGTGACATTATTCCCAATTTGCACGTCATTTTCTATTAATACATGTGCACAGATATTGCAATTTTCACCAATTACAGCATCAGGTAAAACCACACAAAATTGCCATACATTGGTATTGTTGCCTATTTGTTTACTCTGCACATCGGCCAATGGATGTATCATATTCTTTCTTATAAGCTATAAATTCCTCATATTCCCTAATATAGTCCGCTGCGTCATACCCATGCGAGGCCAGCACCAGACAGACCGCTCCCGATGAGAAATCATCCAATGTCCTCCATATTCCCGGTACTACATAAAGTCCTTGATAAGGTCTGTTTAAGGTAAAACTGCGTTTCACCCTTCCGTCATCCAAGGTTACGGTAAAACTGCCGCTGGCGGCAATGATCAGTTGGCTCAGTTCCTTGTGGGCATGGCCGCCACGGCTTTCACCGCCGGGCACATCATAGAGGTAGTAAGTGCGTTTCACGTCAAAGGGAATATCCTTCCTGTTTTCTACCACGGAGATGTTTCCTTTGCGGTCACTATGATGTTTGTCCAACTCTATGATGGTGCAATCGTAAACACTGCTGTTATGCATGGATAAATGTTTTGAACTGTTCATAATCATATAGATAGTCTTCCTGGTTGAAGCCCGTGGAGGACAAGATCAACGCCAGGCTGTTTGTAGAGAAATTGTTCATCTCCCGCCAGATCCCTTTGGGCACATACAGTCCGTAATAGGACCGGTTCAACGAATACGTCTGCCGTTCTTTCCCGTCATCCAAGATGACATCGAAGCTGCCGGAAAGGGCGACAATAAACTCTTGGTTCTCTTTGTAGGCATGGCCGCCACGGGCTTCGCCGCCAGGCACGTCATAGATCCAGTATGTACGCTCTATCTTGAAGGGGATCTCCTTCCACTCCTCTATGACAGAGAGGTTTCCGCGCCTGTCCAATATTTTGGGAAGCTGGATGATTTTCGGCTTGTTTTCCATTATAACGTTCATTTGTAAAGAGTTTGTACCCCCCCCAATATGTTGCTTCTGTGAAGCTTAATTCAATGTAAAAGCAATAAATGAAAGTAGATCTACAGAACCTGAATACTCCTCTCGATGGGGTTACAAGCGGATTGTTTGCAATGTTCAATATATGCAGATAGCATTGAGATGCTTAGCGGTTAATTTTTACCTTTTAATAATTTATACATGGCGATCAAACGTGGAATTTTAAGTTTTTCATTTGCGAAAGCTAATGTTTTCATGTTTTGTTTGTGCAATTTCTGTATTCCGTCATCCACTAAATACCGTGCTTCTGTTAGTGGCTTTTCTATTATATTAGTCAAAAAAACTTTTAGTTTGTTTTCCCAATTGAATATTGATAAGTCCTCTACCCATGGTTCTTTCATTATGTTCAAATATTGTTCGTCATTGGTATCTAATTCAACAATTCGTTGTACAGCTTCTTCTAAAGAAGAAAAGGCATTGACATTTATAAACGAACGTTCATTAAAGTCTTTGCCTATCCAAGGATTTCCCCAATAAATGGGAAGGGTATTTGCTGTCATGGCATCCATAATTTTTTCAGTAGTATATCCTCTTACTGCACTATTCTCAAACGCAATGTTAAATTTGTAGTTGCTGATAAATTCCTGTTTGTCTTGCACTGGGCCTCCTACATTATTCCATTGCCGTCCTCCAGAATCTACTTGTTTGTATTCTGAAAGTAGACGGAAAAAACGTTCTCTTATTGAATTAGATAAATTTATATTTGAAACTACTATGCTACAGAATTTTCTATTTAATAATTTTTCAGCTCCCCATTTTTTGTCTTGTAAAAGATCCTTGAAATTGAAACATGTTAAGAACAACGGCAGGCGCATATATCTATCTCCAAATGTCAGATAGTCAAACCCCATCGCATAATCGCAAAGATTAAAATCAGGCACGATGTTCTCGCCAACAAACATAATTTTCACGCAGTTATATTTTAAATGCGAGTATCCGAAAACGGAGAAAAAAAGATAGTCAGGAGTATCTGTAACAACTATTTTGTGATCTCTATTTAATGCATTTGTGATAAAATTATTGTTGGGATCAAAGCCATACCAAAAATCAACAAATTGTATTTTCAAAGTTCTCATTTTATGATTCTATTTACTTGTTTATTACGATTATAGGGCATAAATATACAATCTTTCGTAGACAATACATTTGAGACTAAGAAGTCGTAGCATCTGCTATGTGTATCTTTTTATAGATGTCATTCTCTCCTTTATCGATCATCAGAAAGATGGCGAATGCGGGGAATAGATCCGTAGATACCTTAAGCCAAATGATGAAGTGGGCAAGGAGGAGCAAAGCAAACAAATCTTTTTGATCCGGAAAACGTTTTCGGCAGATTTGAGTGGCTTTGCAAAACAAGGATGAGAATGTGATCAGTCCTATCAGACCAAAATAGAAAATGAAACGCAAATATCCCACATCCGTTCCCATATAAAAACCGCCTGTCACTTTACCTGTGAAATAGGGGTCTGTTAAAATAGGGTTGTCAAAATAGCCGTCACCAATGATCCACGTTTTGGCCGTTTCGGGAAATACATACATATTTTTTAGCGTTTCGTTGGAACCGACTTCCCATTTCCCTTCTTCTGCCAAGCTGAAAAAACCTTCGAAGGCAAAGCGAAAATCATGTCGAAATTTGGGATCCGTTTGATAGAAATAGGATACTGCCAAAACAGCTGCCACGAGCAATCCGCCGCACCATTTCCACAACCGGATGTATGCTG
>CALUOU010000057.1 GCA_944322335.1 uncultured Bacteroides sp. | reverse complement strand
ACCTCCCCAGTTAAGGACACTCTCTTTCCATCTTATACCTGCTTGATTTACTTAGGGCATTTCCGTATAGCTATCGGGCGTGTTACGGACTTGCACCGATTTGAGAATGTTCGTGCTGGGCGAACCACAAAAAAAGCGGGAAGGTTCTTCCCGCTTTTATATTCAGCTTTATCTCGCAAAACGTTTTCTATTTCCTTATCCGCACTACCCGAATGCCTGTCCAGTGTTCAGCCTCTTTCAACATCTGAGATAAAGCTGTTCGGGATACCACCACCTTCTTGCTCACTGTAGAAGCATGCAAGAGGCATAGGGTTCCTTTAACATAAAAAGCAATGCCCATGTGTGAAATGTCCAAACCTGGAATGTCTGTTGTAATGGCAATGATGTCACCACTCTTGATCCAAGGCAATCCGTTTGTCGGAAGTTTATCCTTAGGGATGTAGCGGTAAGTTTCTTTCGAAAGCGCTTCTTCCACTTTCTTCATGGCGGCTACATTCTCCTGCGAATGGGTCAACTGTTTATACAGACTGGGGTGCGTAGTCATATAGTAGACCGAAACCTTTTGCTCATAATTGCTTTTCTGGGCCGTTATGTCTTCCAAATAGCCGTTGCGGACACCGTTGTCAATCCAGTCGGTAATGTAATGCAGACGGGAAGCATAGCCGTTCACTTTCCCATCCCGATAACGGACACGCTGCACATTGTCAATAAAATCGCCTTCGGCAATTTGCCCGTCCTCCATCGGACAGAGTGACATGGCCAACGCATATTCCACAAAAGTTGTACAGTCCACTTCGTCACAATTGACAATCAGTTCTTCCTGATCGCCCTGATCCAACGTATGAGCCACGTATGGCACATTCAACAAACCGATCCCATTGGCCAACATCAGATCATTGGCATCCTGTGCTGAAACTCCCATCGTCAGAAGCGACATGCAACAAGCGCTTCCCAAAGCTTTTATCAGTTCTTTCATCTTATAGTCTTGTTTTCTCTGCATTTGTAGTTTCTCATTTTCCGATCCGTTCCTGCAACCACTTTTCCAGCTCGCCTGTCCATTGGCGTTTGTAGATAAAGCTATCGAGGAATCCCCATCCGTGTCCGCCAGTCGGATATACATGGAGCGAGACGGGAATCTTGTGCCGCAGCAAAGCCGCCGCGTAATCCATGCCATTGGCCGGAGGCACCAAATCGTCGTCTCCGGAAAGCATGATAAAAGCTTCTGGTGTCCGGGCATTCACCTGCTTTTCCAATGAATATTTCTCCACCAAAGCCTCATCAGGATTGTTTCCCAAAAGGAAATAACGGGATCCGCCATGAGTCACTCCTTCTTTCATGGTAATGACCGGATAGAATAATATCTGAAAGTCCGGACGGGTTTCCTTACTCCCATAAAGATTGGAAAGAGAGGCGGCCAGGTGGCCTCCGGCTGAAGCGCCCATCACCCCTATCCGATCCGGACGGATGTTCCACTCGGCAGCGTGTTGCCGCACCATCCGCATGGCTTGTTCAGCATCAGACAAAGGCACTTCATTGTGGCCATTAGGCATGCGATATTTCAATACGACATACGTAATGCCTTGTGCGTTGAACCACGAAGCCATGTCGTGGCCTTCATGTCCCAAAGCCAAACGTGCATATCCGCCGCCCGGACACATCAGGATGGCAGTCCCGTTGGGCTGAGCAGCCCGATATACTGTAATGTTTGGCTCAGGCACGTATGCCATATCGCCCCCATTCAAATCTTCTTTCTCCCCCCTCAATCCATTGTCATTGGGAGCTCCATCGGGCCACAAGGGAAGGACAAGGGGTTGCTGTGCGAATGACACCGTAACAAACATGCACAACAATGCAAACAAAAGGGAATACTTCTTCATAATAGCTCATTCTTTTTATTTAACCTTCATAGCCATTTTGATAAAATAGAATATCAGCAGCGCATAGACCGCCAGTGACAACACCTCGGACCAAGCATTGCCCAGCCAGGCTTCGTGTACCAGATTGATGCCGCCAAAACGCATAGCCGCACTGACAACCCCCATCAACGCGCCGCCTGCTATAAAACCGGAGGCCAGCAAAGTGCCTTTCTCACCACGCATCCGATTGACTTCCGCATCCTTGCTTCGGCTGGTCACATACCAGTTGATGGCTCCACCGACAACCAAAGGTATGTTCAGCTCCAACGGAATAAACATACCCAAGGCAAAGGCCAAAGCAGGGATTTTACAGAAATTCAGCACGATGGCCAGCAAGGCACCAATCAGGTAAAGCAGCCAAGGCGCCCCTACTCCATTCATCAACGGTTCGATAACGGCAGCCATGGCACTGGCCTGGGGAGCGGCCAGCTGCCCGCTGGTGAAACCATATGTCTTGTTCAGGATGATCATGACTCCACCTACTGTAGCAGCCGAGACCAAAGTGCCCAAGAACTTCCACGTCTCCTGTTTGGCAGGAGTTGTGCCTAACCAATATCCGATCTTCAAATCAGTGATGAATCCCCCGGCCATGGAAAGAGCTGTACAAACCACACCGCCCATGACCAAGGCTGCCACCATGCCTTCCGGCCCACGCAAACCTACAGCCACCATTACCACTGATGCCAGGATCAAGGTCATCAACGTCATTCCCGAAACCGGGTTTGTGCCTACAATGGCAATGGCATTGGCCGCCACTGTGGTAAAGAGGAAAGCGATGCCAGCTACCAGAAGGATTGCTACGATGGTGTGCAACAAGTTGCCTTGCATTACATCAAAATAGAAAAACAGCAAGACCAAGACCAAGGTGACCAGCGATCCGATGGCCACTATTTTCATCGAAATGTCCCGGCTGGTGCGAACCACATTCTGCTCCGCATTGCTCTTTCCGCCCATTTCTTTAGCCGCCAAGCCAACCGCGCTTTTGATGATGCCCCATGACTTGATGATGCCAATGATGCCTGCCATGGCAATGCCGCCAATGCCGATGCTCTTAGCATAGTTATTAAAGATTTCTTCTGGAGACATCGCGCCTACCGTCACAGCAATTTCCGGATTCCACTGGTTCAGGACGGCATCGCCAAAGAAAAGCGCCATGCCTGGAATGATCAGCCACCACACCACCAGCGATCCGGCGCAAATGATGGCGGCATATTTCAATCCGACAATATAGCCCAATCCCAGCACCGCAGCGCCCGTATTTACCTTAAACACCAATTTGGCTTTCTCCGCTACCATCTCACCCCATCCGCAAACACGAGTCGTGAAGTTCTCGTTCCACCATCCGAATGTGGCGACAATGAAATCATACAAACCACCCACCAGACCGGCCATCAGCAAAGGTTTAGCCTGGTTACCGCCTTTCTCACCGGATATAAGCACTTGTGTGGTAGCGGTCGCTTCCGGGAAGGGATACTTTCCATGCATGTCGCTCACAAAATACTTCCGGAAAGGAATCAGGAACAAAATGCCCAGCATACCACCCAAAAGAGAACTGATGAACACCTGTGCGAAAGTGACTTGGATCTCTTCCGGATAGGATTCCTGCAATATGTAAAGGGCAGGCAAAGTGAAAATGGCGCCAGCCACAATCACTCCCGAACTGGCTCCAATGGACTGAATGATCACATTCTCTCCCAACGCATGCTTACGCTTGGCCGCCGTAGACAAGCCAACCGCAATGATGGCAATCGGAATGGCCGCCTCAAACACTTGACCCACCTTCAGCCCCAAGTAGGCGGCAGCGGCCGAAAACAGCACAGCCATGCCTATGCCCCATAAGATCGACCACAGATTTACTTCCGGATAAGTCTTGTCTGGACTCATCAAAGGATTGTACACTTCACCGGGCTTCAATTCGCGAAAAGCATTTTCCGGCAAACTAATCTCTTTCTCGTCTTTCATCGCTACATCCTGTTTCTGCATATTCTTACTTTTCCCTCTTCTCTTCGGTCATGGTTCCCTGAATGTAAAGACGAAACATTTCCGACTTCGCATTGGTTCGCAGCGTGATGGATTTCTTGAAAAAACCCGGATAACGGCCTGTACCATTATAAGTTACTTTAACTGTTCCCGTCTTTCCCGGCATAATCGGCTCTTGGGTGTATTCGGGTATTGTGCAGCCACACGAAGCGATGGCCTGATGAATCACCAATGGCCCGTCGCCAACATTGGTAAACGTAAACACATGGCTTACAACCGGATGTGTTTCCGGGAATGTGCCAAAGTCATAGGATAGTGTATCAAACTTAATATCCGCCTTTCCTTGAGCGGAAGCATAGCCCATGCCACAAACGAGCAGCAACAGGAGCGTGACCCATTTTTTCATTGTCATACTATTTTTTCTTTTTTTATTGTTTCTTGTTTGTCCACTTGCTGATTTTCCTGCAAGAACGGGACAAAGGTAGGCTTTTTTGTGGAAAAAGCACTTCTGGCTCATACGAAATTTAGATTAAAAACGGCCTTTAATTGCATATTTCCCCAAAAATGACGAATATTGCACCCCGAAAATAAAGATTAGAACATAGAGCCTTTTCCTAAATGAATGCAGAAACCATCAGACTTGATCATTTGTCTATCGGATATGAAGGGACAAAACACAGGAACTCCCGCATCGTCTTAAACGACCTCTGCGCTGCCATCCGCAGTGGTGAACTGACCTGCCTGTTGGGAGTCAATGGAGCCGGGAAATCGACTTTGCTGCGCACATTGGCCGCATTTCAGCCAGGACTGGAAGGTAAAGTGCTGATTCAAGGTAAAGAGCTTAAAAAATATACAACCAAGCAGTTATCACAGACCATAGGGGTTGTTCTGACTGAACGTTGCGATGTGCGGAACCTGTCGGTATACGAGCTGGTAGCCTTAGGGCGGGCACCATATACGGGATTCTGGGGACTGCTGTCTCAAGAGGACAAAAACATTGTGGAAAAAGCCATCGACCGGGTGGGCATCCGCCCTCTTGCCGCACGCATGGTACATACCCTTAGTGACGGCGAACGGCAAAAAGCCATGATAGCCAAATCGTTGGCGCAAGACACTCCCGTCATTCTGCTGGACGAGCCTACCGCCTTCTTAGACTATCCCAGTAAGGTGGAAATCATGCAATTGCTTCATCGCCTGAGTCATACGATGAACAAGACCATCTTCCTTTCCACTCACGACGTGGAACTGGCCATGCAGCTGGCCGACCGGCTCTGGCTGATGGCTCCGCAACATCCCTTGTGCACAGGCGTTCCAGAAGACCTGATTCTGGACGGCACTTTAGCACGTTATTTCCTAAGGAACGAGGAGATGGCTTTCGATGCCGACACAGTCACTTTTCGGGCGAAATGTCCCTGCCAGCAAGCCATCCGCCTCAAAGGCAAAGGAATAGAATACACATTGGTACAACGGGCATTAATGCGTAACGGCATAAGGGCCGAGCGGGACATAACAGCTTCCTACAACATAGAAATCATAAAAACGGATCCAGCCTCTTCATACTACCTGATCCATGCCCCCCACTGCCCGCCTGTTGCGGCGCAAAGCATCGAAGAACTGATAGAAAACGTAAAAACATCAATCAAAAACCAAATGGCTTAAAACATGTATCACCCTCATCACCGAGACAATTATACGTACATGACCACCGCTCCCGTACATCGCCTGATCATGTCGTTGGCTGTACCGACCATCATCAGCATGTTGGTCACGTCTTTTTATAACATGGCCGATACTTATTTTGTAGGGAAAATCAATACACAATCCACTGCGGCAGTGGGTATCGTATTCTCTATCATGGCCATTATCCAAGCCATCGGATTTTTCTTCGGGCACGGATCAGGTAACTATATTTCACGGAAATTGGGTGCGAAAGAGACGGAAAGCGCAGAACGAATGGCATCTACCGGTTTTTTCCTATCTCTGTTCGTAGGCATTATCCTTGCCATTATCGGGTGGATATTCCTTACCCCTATTTCTTTAGCTCTTGGATCGACCCCTACCATTTTGCCTTACACAGAGCGCTATTTAGGCATCATCTTATTGGGCACTCCTTTCATGAGCTCTTCCTTGGTACTGAACAATCAGCTTCGCTTCCAAGGAAATGCAGCCTACGCCATGGTAGGCATTGTTTCCGGTGCTGTCATTAATGTAGGGCTTGACCCTTTGCTCATTTTTGTGTTTGACATGGGTATATCAGGTGCAGCATGGGCCACAGTCATCAGCCAAGCCTGTAGCTTCTGCCTCTTGCTGGCCATGAGCAGAAAGGGTGAGAATATCCGCATCCGTTTCCGCAATTTCACTCCTACATGGAACTATATCCGGGAAATCATTGGAGGAGGCACTCCCTCCTTGGCACGCCAGGGGCTGGCCAGTTTCTCTACCATTTTGCTGAATGTCGCCGCAGGCGGATACGGAGATGCCGCCATTGCCGGAATGTCCATTGTGAGCCGTATCGGCATGTTCATAAATTCATTCTTGATCGGTTTCGGTCAGGGATTCCAACCGGTGTGCGGCTTCAATTATGGCGCCAAACTCTACGCAAGGGTCCGCCAAGGCTTTTGGTTTTGCGTGAAGGTAGGCGTTATCTTCCTGCTGGTTTGTGCTGTTGCCGGATTCGGCTATGCGGAAGAAGTGGTCGCCCTGTTCCGCCGAGGCGACCCGGAAGTGATCGAAGTGGGAGCTGCCGCCTTGCGCTGGCAACTCATCACCTATCCGCTCGGTGCATGGATCATTGTCAGCAACATGATGTTGCAGACCATCCGCAAATCCGTGCGGGCTACCATTCTCTCCTCCGCCAGACAAGGTTTGTTCTTCATCCCATTGATTTTCATCCTTCCGCATTTCTTCGGTCTGCAAGGAGTGGAAATGTGCCAAGCTGTATCTGACATGCTGACATTCCTGTTAGCCATTCCGTTGACAGGCAGTGTATTGCTGGAAATGAAAAAGAGCGGACGATAAGGAGTAAAAGGCATAATTATAAGGAATTATAGCGAAACAGAACCGGCTTACGATTCCGCAAACTATTTTTTGTCTGACTATCCATTTGCTCTTTAACGAAAAGTCGTATATTTGTGGCAAGTTTTTTTGCGAGCCGTGACATCCTTATCAAGTCGTTAGCTTGTCAACTCGTTAACCCGTTAACTATACCATATATGAACAAAGAAGAATTAATGCGAAAAGCCATTGAGCTTTCCATAGAAAACGTGGCCAACGGAGGCGGGCCTTTCGGAGCTGTCATAGCCAAAAACGGCGTTATCATTGCCACAGGCGCCAACCGCGTAACACCGCAATGTGACCCTACGGCCCATGCCGAAATAAGTGCCATCCGTATGGCTTCTGCCCGCTTGCGCACTTTCAACCTGAGCGGATGTGAGATATACACTTCTTGTGAGCCATGCCCCATGTGTCTGGGCGCTATCTATTGGGCCAGATTAGATAAGGTGTATTATGCCAATACGAAGACCGATGCGAAAGACATTGGATTTGACGACTCCTTTATATATGATGAGATTGAATTGCCGGCCGACCAACGTCATTTGCCCTCAGAAAGCCTGCTGCGCGAAGAAGCATTGGAGGCTTTCCGGCAATGGACAGAGAAGACCGACAAGACGACTTATTGAACTTGACAAAAAAAACATGCAATTATGTTTGCAAACGTGCGCTTCTTTTTATATTTTCGCAACCAAATACTTTTCAGTTGACAAGGAAGCGAGTCTATGGAACCATGAATGATAACGAACGGCAGCACGTCCGTCATCTGCCAAAAGGGACTTGTCTGTCTGTGACCTTATCAACTAAAACCAAGAAATACTCAAAACTTAAATTATATGATAACACTTGAAGACAAAGCACAACTTGCACAAAAGGGCATCACGGAAGAACAGATCGTTGCCCAATTGGCTAACTTTGAGAAAGGATTTCCCTATCTGAAACTCTTTTCAGCCGCTTCTGTGGAAAACGGCATTTTAGCGCCAGATTCCGACGCACAGAAAAAGTACTTGGACGCATGGGACGCGTACACACAAACAGACAAGGTGGTTGTTAAGTTCGTCCCAGCTTCGGGGGCGGCAAGCCGTATGTTTAAAAACCTATTTGAATTCTTGGGGGCTGGCTATGAAACGCCACAAACCGATTTTGAGAAAAAGTTCTTCGACAATATCGAGAAATTCGCTTTCTACAAAGACCTGAACGAAGCTTGCCTGAAAAACCAAGGAAAAGACATCCCAACATTGTTGTCAGAAGGAGCATACAAGGCTGTGGCCAGCAACCTGCTTGATGCGGCAGGTCTTAACTATGGCTCACTCCCCAAGGGTTTATTGAAATTCCATAAATATGAGGAAACCAGCCGAACCCCCGTAGAAGAGCATCTGGTGGAGGGAGCATTGTATGCAGCCAACCGCAACGGAAAAGTGAACGTGCATTTCACGGTTTCTCCCGAACATCGCGCGCTGTTCAAAGCGCTGGTGGACGAAAAAGCCAGCGTCTACGCTAAAAAATATGGAGTGGACTATAGCATCTCCTTCTCTGAACAAAAGCCAAGCACTGACACCATTGCAGCAGACATGGACAACAAACCCTTCCGCGACAGCAATGGGAAACTGCTGTTCCGTCCGGGAGGCCATGGCGCATTGATTGAAAATCTGAATGATCTGGATGCGGATGTCATCTTTATCAAGAACATAGACAACGTAGTGCCCGACAAACTGAAAGGTGAAACAGTGCTCTACAAGAAACTGATCGCCGGAGTGCTTATCTCTTTGCAACAGCAGGCTTTCGCCTACCTGCAACTGCTCGACAGCGGCAAATACACCCATGAGCAAGTGCTCGACATCCTGCAATTCCTCCAAAAGAAACTCTGTTGCAAAAATCCTGAAACGAAGGATCTGGAAGATTCAGAACTGGCCATTTACCTGAAAAAGAAACTGAACCGCCCGATGCGTGTTTGCGGCATGGTAAAGAACGTAGGCGAACCTGGCGGTGGTCCGTTCCTGGCTTATAACAGCGACGGAACCATTTCGTTGCAGATTCTGGAAAGCTCTCAAATAGACATGAATGATCCGGAGAAAAAAGAAATGTTTGAGAAGGGAACGCACTTCAATCCTGTAGATTTGGTTTGCGCCGTAAGGGATTACAAGGGACACAAGTTTGACCTGACCCAATATGTGGATAAAGCGACCGGTTTCATTTCCCATAAATCGAAAAACGGGAAGGAACTGAAGGCTCTCGAACTGCCGGGATTGTGGAATGGCGCTATGAGCGATTGGAATACGATCTTTGTAGAAGTGCCCCTGAGCACCTTCAATCCTGTAAAGACCGTAAACGACCTGCTTAGACCGCAACATCAATAAAACAGGAACAATAAGAGAAGTTATAGCAAGACAGAATCGGTTTTTGTCCGGCTATAACTTCTTTTCCGTTTTCATCCGAATCACATTCCGCCCATCACCTGTCTCACCGCTTCCTCTGTGCTGGAAAACGGCCCGTGCGACTGAAGTTTTATCGTACACATGGCAGCGGCAAAACGCCCGGCTTCCTCATAAGAAGCCCCCTTGTTGCGCATGTACAAATAGCCCACCATATAAGTATCGCCACAGCCCGTAGCATCCACAATCTTCATGGCAGGATAAGCAGGTATATCATAGAATTGCCCATAAGCATAAATCAAGGAGCCTCTGTCACCCAACGTCAGAAGCACCTCTTTCACCCCCCAGTCAGCAATCAGCAATGCAGCCTCATGCGGATCCTTGCAACCGGTCAGCGCTTCCATCTCAGCCTCGTTAGCTTTCAAAATATGAATATATTTCAGGGCTTCTTTCTTCTCGCTCCAATCCACAGGAAAGACTTCTTCCCCCTCCACTCTACGTAAAAACCCCTGAACGTCCAACGACAATATCCCCTTCGACGACAAATATCGGATAACATCCAGTGAAAAATCATCAGCAAGCAGACTGCCTAAATGGATGATACGGGCACTCACATCCGCCAGCCCTTCCACGGTAAACGGATCAGCTTTAGCCGTAACACGCTGCTTACGCTCATTTTGGTTTGCCCCATAGATGTTTTCAAAACAAACAGAATGGGCTGTAGGAAGCGTTTTAACGGTAATGCCAGCTTCCCTGATTTGTTCGACGACAGCCATATCTTCCTCTGCCACAGCCGTAACCAACAGAAAATTCTTACATTGAAGGTGATTCATCGCACAAGCAAAATAATACGAAGTGCCCCCCGGCATATAAATCGTATTTTCGATAGTGACCACTTTGTCTTTTGTGATCAACCCAATGCAACAAATGTCATATCCAAGCATACTGTCTTAAGTTTGTAAGTTTCTTAGTTTATTAGTTTGTGAGTTTCTTAAGCACTTAGTCTAAGTTTGTCTGGCTGATGATTAATGCGCCGCAACCACTCATTAGAACCTGCTAACTGCTAAAAATCGTGCAAAGATAGGTGTTTTTTAACATAATACCACATAATCTCAACTCTTTATACAAAAAAGTTCGTTTCTCTTTTGTTAGTTACACAAAAAGTCACTATCTTTAAGCCGTGTATAATCTTATGTGGACAAGACTATTAGCTGATAAGTTTCTGATTCCAAAATAGAATGTACAGCAGCTTATAAACTAATATGCCCAAGAGCTAAACGATTGAGTATATATTATATATTGGGAGTTGTAAAAAGTCCTGGCCCGCAGGCAAACACTATGAGAATACAATTTGAAATTAGAGAAAGACTGTCAGACATTGTAGACGAGATTCTGCACAGTGAGAAGTGGTTAACTGTCGTAAAGGAAGACATTCCTGGCAAAATGTTGGTAACCGTCCGTGACCGACATTATGACTCGGAGGCTTCTGTAGAGATCTACGCCCATGAAATCAACATCAAGACAGCATGGTCAAGTTACACCTACCGACTATTTGCAAAGGGTTCCAATGTATGGTGTGAATACAACGGTGCCTATCGTGGACTCTTAGAGCAAAACCTGCTCCCTACCATCACCCCCAAAGAGAGCCTTTTGGACTCCGAAGTGTTAGACAGCTCGCTGTATGGGCATGAAAGGAAAAAACTTCGCCAATATGCGGAAGACAATGTGAAATTGAAAAACTTCAGACGGGAAAATTTCAACGAGAATCGAAGCGGAATCGCCCCTTTCGACCACCCCAGACGTGTATACGATGAGTTCATCAAGGAAGATTATGTAATGCCTTCCTCCAAATAAAGAACCAATCCGAAAAATCGGTTGCAAGGCACCCGAAAAAACGGGCTGATTGTTGGAACAAGATCCTGTCTGTGTGTTTTCCGGCATCAATCGAGTAGGAGGAAAACGAAGTAGTTTTCTTCCTACTTTCGTTTTCCGACCTCTCACACCACCGTACGTGCCGTTCGGCATACGGCGGTTTCGGGCTTTCTCATCTTACGATGTGTGGCAAGTTGTTTTCAGCTAAACCTTTGAGTAACGTCACTTCTATCCTATGGTCGGATTCCGTCCTATCGTCTGGATAGAGAGTTCCTTTCGGACATCTGACTACAAAAGACTCGCAGGGTAGCAGTCATTTACTGTTGCACTGCCCGATTCAGCCCTTACCCATAGGCACACGTGCCTTAGGTACTATGGCGTCTGCTGACTTCTTATGGCAAGCTTTACTCCGTGCGTCAGAATTTTATCTTCCGCGCGTCCATAAGACCTCCCCAGTTAAGGACACTCTCTTTCCATCTTATACCTGCTTGATTTACTTAGGGCATTTCCGTATAGCTATCGGACTTTGATTTGTCTTGTAATCTCATCCATGCCCACCAGCCTTATATCAAGTTTCTGTACGTCAGGCCAGATGTTTGCCGCCGGCTTCCTTCAGATTCCACTTCGCAATGGACACCCTTGCCTTGAGCTATACACTTCTCGCAATCGGGCGTGTTACGGACTTGCACCGATTTGAGAATGTTCGTGCTGGGCGAACATAGAAAAGCGCATGTCGGTGTTGGCATCCGACATGCGCTTTCCATTCAACGCTCTATAATACTTTGTGGACCTGGAGGGAAACACAACCCCATCACCAATAATCAGTCCATCAACCGATAGCAATAATGTCTATCTGTCTGTTTGTCTATTAATGTCTATTTCTGTCTGGTAATACTAATAAAGAGGCAGAGAGAACTCTACTTCCCCAAACCGTATGGTCCGGTATCTGCATTTTCTGCAGCGGCATCCGGCCGGACATTCCCCTTTTTCAATTCAGTGATTTGCCTCTTGAGGTCACCAATCTCACGGTTTAAGCTTTCTATCTTCTCCATCAATTCCCTATTTTGTTTTTTTAAGAATTGTGTAATAGCAGATTCGGTCGGGTACGACTCAGATACTAGCATATCACCCTTTCCGGTCATAATCCAATGGCCGTTTATTTCCTCAAAAACTATTAGAATTTTCCCAATGTCATCTGCTCGGAAGCTTGACTTACCTTTCCTCGCCTCAGACAATTTACTTTCAGGGAATTCCATCTTCTTTAAAAATTCCTTCTCTGATTTATACCCCTTATTCTTAACGAGATACTCTATGCACTGTATAGTTCGTATATCTATATCTGTTTTCATTGGAAATTTTTTATTGGGAATTTCCCAATGAATATTTTGATTATCGGGAATATTCCAATATATTTGTACCGTAATTCTAATTCACACGGAACAAATGTACAAAAAGAGAGTAAAAAAAGCAATAGCGGAAACACGCTATTCGTTCAAGAAAGGGTATCTGCAAGTGCCTATCGGTGAGAAAGAAAAGATGCGTGAGGAACTGAAAAATATCCTCGGCATCAGCGGACGAAGCTATTTCTCTACTATTCTAAATGCCGGCATCGCCAACATAAGTCTGCCGAAGTATGAAATGATCAACCAGGCGTTCGCGCGCCGCAACATCACAGACGTATGGGACATAACGGAAGTACCGCAATCCTCACTACAAGAGAAAGCCAAGTAGCCGAACGGATAGCCTGGGGAGCGTCGCAGAAGGAGGTGGCCGCAGACCTGGGCATCTCGCGCTACACGGTGGACAATATCCTCAGGAAAATCTACGAGAAGCTGCACATCGGCAAGATAAACGAGCTGTCGGCCTGGTGGTTCTGCACGACGTTCGGCATCAGCTTCGACCTGTCGCCGCTGAAGAGAGCCATTGGCGCGATCTGCCTGACTTGTCTGTTCATCAGCGGTGAAGTGATGACTGATTACAATTTCTGCCGATACAACGCAGGGAGGGCGAGAATAGAGCGGATTTCGAAATTTTAAAAAAACTGAAGATTGGCGACTTTAGGCAGGGCCTCACTTAGGCGAGTCGGTTCGATTCCGGCAGCCGCCGCAACGATTTATCAACCCGAAAAAAAGACTTTATCATGGAAACTGCAGAAATGAAAGACGAACAGGTGTATTCCTACCTCGATCTGAGGGTCAGAGCCACCAGCGATTACTATTTCAACCCGGTGCTGGAAATCACAGCCGTGAAGGGAGGAGAGCTGATCATCAAAGTGGAGGGGGACAGGATTCTTATCCAAGGCGAAACTGTGCCGCTCCACTCGGAATATCAATAATCATTCATCACTAAAAAAAAACAGAAGACTTATGAAAACAGAAGCAATTATCCGAAGACAACAGCGTGGCTTCGTATCGATCGGCACTCCCGACGGCACACACCGCGTCTGGCTTCAGCGCCCGACGGCATCCGGGCGTATCTGCGCGGCCTGCAACTTCGCACTGGCCGGACACATGAATCTTGTGGATGCGATTGACCTGCTTGGCTACGTCAGCGTGGATGCTGCGGTCTCCTATGACAACGACTACAGCTGTCTGACCCTTTCCTGCATACTGGCTCCGGAAGGCTGCCTCGAAAAGTTGATGGACGACATACCAAAGCTGATGGAGGAGTTCTTATGAGAAGGGAAATGGATCTCAACGCCGGCTTGCTGCAGGCTTTCATACGCAAGGTGCAAGACGGGCAGCTGCCCGTCCGTATCCAACGCGGCGTGCCTTTCACCGATGAGAACGGCACGGAACTGGAGACGGTCGTCATCGGGCATCCGGACACGGATTTCGACTTCAACGAGGTGATGGCGGAGGTGATCAACGAACATTATCATCTGAAAGATTCGTGAAACGACTGAACTTGACATTTATAGACAATCTATTAAAAAAAACGATGAAAAGAAAAGGCAACAAAACAGAGAAAAGACAACGTGTCATCGTCCTGGAGACAGGCGAACTGGGCACGGTGACCGACAGGCAGCTCATTCCCCGGCAGGGCAAGCTGCATGTGTACAACCAAGTGCGGATAGACCAGAAACCGCACTTGGACCGATGGTTCTGGGACGACCAGCTGGGACGGACGCGGGAGACGTGCCGCGTGACGTTCAAGAACGAGGACGGGCAGACGCTGATATTCAACCTGGAGATGGACTACGAGAAGGGAAATCTGCACATGGATGTGTCCGGCAAACCTGGCAATCTGAAAGAGCACAACGGGCTGCACGCGCTTATGGCCAGCAACTTTGTGGACGGCATCGTCCAACACACCTGATGTAGTCCTTGCCCTGCCCCACCATAACCGATAGCTTTGCCGCCATGACTGACCTCACCATATACCTTACAGAGGATGACGCCTGGATAGTCCCATATGCAGGCCGGATGGGATGGGAGACGCTGACGGCCTATTACGAACGCGTGTTTCTCTATCTGCTGGAGATGCCGGCCGGCAGCCAGGTGCGGGTGACAGACATCGTTCACCCGGACCGTTACAGGCTGTTCCTGCACTGCGCCTGCACCGCCATCCGCGAGATCCAGGGCATGGGGCTCGGCACTGTCTACATAGAAGAAGACGCGACGCTCATACTTAAGCTATAACCAAGACATATACCTATGATAGACGAACGAATCATTGAACAAGTGCTCGACCGCACCGACCCGGTGGACATCATCGGCCGCTACGTCGAGCTGAAGAAGAAGGGCGGCGTGTACTGGGCGCGCTGCCCAATGCACAAGGAAAAGACACCCTCGTTCTGCGTCAACCCGGCGCGGGGCACGTGGCACTGCTTCGGCTGCGGGCGGGGCGGCAACGTCATCGGCTTCCTGATGGAGCACGAGGCCATGACCTTCCCGGAGGCGGTGCGGACGCTGGCCAAGCAATACGGCATCGAGGTGGAAGACCGCAAGCTGTCGCCCGAAGAGGAGCGGCAGCGCATGAAGCGCGAATCGATGTTCATCATCAACGAGCGGTGCGCCGAACATTTCCAAGAGAACCTGAAGCTGGAAGCGTACAAGGATGCCCGCAGCTACATCGAAGGCCGCTGGGGAAAGGAGTACGTGGAAGAGACCGGCATCGGATTCGCGCCGGACACGTGGGACGATTTGTTGAAGTTCGCACAGTCCGCCGGACTGTCCATCGAGCTGATGACGGAGATGGGACTGTTGAAACGGAACGAAAAAGGCCGGTACTACGACGGCTACCGTGGCCGCGCCGTCATCCCCATCCGCAACCGGACGAGGCAGATCATCGGCTTCACCACCCGCGACCTGACCGGGGCGGAGGGCACAGCCAAGTATATGAACTCGCCCGAAAGCGAGATTTATCATAAACGCACATCCGTCTTCGGCATCGACATGGCGGTACGTCAGGCAGCCAAGGAAGGGAAGTTCTATCTGGTGGAGGGAGCGCCGGACGCCATGCAGCTGCAACGCATCCGCGTCAACAATGCGGTGGCGCCGCTCGGCGGCGCATGGTCACGCGAACAGCTCGAACAGCTGAAGAAGTATGCGCCGCGCGTCTGCTTCCTGCCCGATGCCGATCCGCCCAACCTGGAGAGGGGTGAGAAGCTGGGAGCGGGCACCAGAAATGCGATGAAGAACGGCGAACTGGCCATGCGCTGCGGATTGGCGGTCAGCGTCCGCGAGATCCCGTTGGGTGAAGGCAACGTGAAACAGGATCCGGACAGTTTCTGCACAAGCCGTTCGCAACTGGACTTGCTCAAAGAAGAGGACTTCATCACCTGGTTCGCGCGATATACCTTTCAAGAGGTGGAGACCACCGAAGAGAGGGGCGAAGCGGTGAACAGGGTCTGTGCCCTGCTTGCGCTGGTACAAGACGAGGTGAAGGAAGGCATGTACGTCAAGGAGCTATGCCTGGCAGGCTATGCGGACAAACCCGTATGGACGTCGGCCCTGAAGCGGGCGAAGAAGCTGGGCGAGGCGGAGAAGGCCAGGCAGGTGCGAAAAAGCCTGGACGTGGACATGCTGGGCACCTACGGATTCATGGAGATGAACGGAGGGTACTACGCGCAGGGCGAAAAGTCGTGGACGCAGTGGAGCAACTTCACCATGACACCGATGTTCCATATCAAGGACTCCCTGCTGCCCAAGCGTCTGTACCGCATCATCAACGAGAAGAAGAAGGAGGAAATCATCGAGATGAAGCAGGAGGACCTGGTCAGCCTCCAAAAGTTCAAAATCAAGGTCGAGGGGCTTGGCAACTACATCTGGTACGCCACGGAGAAGGAACTGACCCGCCTGAAGTCCTACCTCTACGAGCAGACCGAGACCGCCCTGGAGGTGACCCAGCTGGGCTGGCAGCGGCAGGGCTTCTTCGCCTACGGCAACGGCTGCTTCAACGGCGAGTGGCACGAGGCGGACCCCTACGGCATCGTGCGGCTGAAGGCCGGCAACTTCTACCTGCCAGGATGCAGCGTCATCTACCGCGACGACGCGAAGCTGTTCCAGTTTGAGCGGAGGTTTATATATACCAATTATAATAACATCAGCCTGCGGGGATTTGCGGAGAAGCTGATACGGGTGTTCGGCGACAACGCCAAGGTGGGGCTGTGCTTCCTGCTGGCAGCCCTGTTCCGCGACGTCATCGCCGGGCAGACCAAGAGCTTCCCTATCCTGAACCTCTTCGGACCGAAAGGAAGCGGCAAGAGTGAGCTGGGGCACAGCCTGATGTCGTTCTTCATCATCAAGAACACCCCGCCCAACATCCAGAACGCCACCATCGCGGCCCTGGGCGACGCCGTGGCGCAGTGTGCCAACGCGCTGGTCCACATCGATGAGTACAAGAACAGCATCGACCTGGACAAGCGCGAGTTCCTCAAGGGCCTGTGGGACGGCACGGGGCGCAGCCGCATGAACATGGACCGCGACAAGAAGCGAGAGATCACGGCGGTGGACTGCGGGGTCATCCTCTCCGGGCAGGAGATGCCCACCATCGACATTGCCCTCTTCAGCCGCCTGGTCTACCTGACCTTTACGAAGACCGAGTTCACCACGGACGAGAAACGCGCCTTCGACGACCTGAAGGCGGTGCGCGACCTGGGCCTCTCCCACCTGACCCTGCAACTGCTCCGCCACCGGGCGAAGATGGAAGCCGACTTCAGCGACAACTACCGGCAATGTATGGAAGACCTGAACGACCGCCTTCGTGGCGAGACGGTGGAAGACCGCATCCAGCGCAACTGGGTCATCCCTCTGGCGGCGTTCCGCACGCTGGAGGCAGCCATCGGCTTACCTTTCGCTTACAACGACCTGATGCGGATCTGCGTGGAAGGCATCCTGCGCCAGAACCGCGAGACGAAGAGCAACAACGAGCTGGCCAACTTCTGGAACGTGGTCAGCTACCTGCAACAGGATGGGGAAATC
>CALUOU010000056.1 GCA_944322335.1 uncultured Bacteroides sp. | reverse complement strand
TTTTAGTTTTATAGAAATAAATAAATTTTGTTCGATTGGAGCGATACAAAGAAACAAAGTTTGTTTTATAAAAACAACAAGAATAGGTTGTTTTTTAGAGAAATTAAGAATAAATAGAGGGAAATATAGGCATAACCTACATGTTAATAAAACAAATTATTTATAAAGCCTGATCGAAACCATTTTCTAAAACAAATGTATGGAGATGCGGGGGATTTTCCTCCCACGTTTGTATCCGACAAGAGATATTTTGAGAAAAAATGCGGGACAGGGATGCCCGGTTCTTTATTTCGGAGGCTCGTCAGTGAAAAGAGACTCTGAGGGTCTCCACCCTTTCGCCAATTCATCCGCTTTTTCCAACCAACGGTTTATCCGTTTTTCAGGCGGGACACTTTCGCCCCAATATTCCACAAAAAGCGCGTCGTCCATCCGCAAGGCGGCTTCTTGCATGTCCTTTTCGATCAGCTTCAACGCCCGTTCTATATATCCGTAAAACCCTTGGCCCGCGCTTCAGCGGTCAGGCGGGCGCAACAATCATCAAGGATGTTCTCAAAATCTGTTCTTTCCATTGCAAACCGGCACTGATGAAACTAAACGGAACGTAGCAAGACATCTTTCACAGCATTGGCGATGTGCCATGCCAGCACGGGCGGCACCGCATTGCCGATCTGCCGCTCCGTCTCACGCAATCCGCACGAGAACACGAAATTGTCCGGAAACGACTGGATGCGGGCGGCCTCGCGCATGGAGATGCGCCGGGACAGGCAGTAATGGAACTGTATGTTGCCATGACACTCAGCCCGTATGGTATAGCCCGGCCTGTCTGCAACCAGGCGACGGTTTCCCTGCTCGCCGCTCGCGTTCGCCTTGCTCCAGACGTGCGCCATAGACTTGTCTTCCGGAAGAGCTTCCAAGTCCTCCAACGCTTCTTTGGCTGTGACCGGCCTGACTGTGGAAGGGGAAGGAACGATGAAATGCGGCATGTCCTTACGTGTGCCCACGAAGATGACGCGTTCCCTCGTCTGCGGAACCCCATATTGCTCGGCATGGTACAAATGGTAACTCACATCATATCCCAACGCATTGAAATCGGTGAGGATTTTTTTCAACGAATATTCGTTTTGTTTCAGAAGCAGCCCGCCCACATTCTCGGCCACAAACACTTTCGGACGGGTGCGCCGGACAGCCTCCGATATATACGTGTACAAGCCGCTCCGCTTTCCGGCCACACCCGCCATCTTGCCATTGATGGATATGTCCTGACAGGGGAAACCGCCAATGACCACATCCGCCCCGCCCGGGAGAGTGCCGATATGATCTTTGATGTCCCCCTCTATGATGGGATGGGCGAAGTTGGCGCGGTAGGTCTTGCAGGCCGCCGGACTTATCTCATTGGCCCATACGATATGGAAGCCCGTTTTCCGGTAGTGTTTCCCCAAGAAATCAAAACCACCCACGAACCCCAAGTCCATGCCCCCGCACCCGGAAAACAACGATATGACACCGAAGGCATGCCTGCGTGAGACAGGAACGGAACATCTGTCTTCCTTCTTCATTTCCAGACTTCCTTGTACATTCAGATTCAGCATAACTTTCCCAAAATATTAATTTATGACGCAAATATAGCGGATTGAGGGCAAAGAGGCAAGCATTCACGAAACAAATCTCTTGCACCCCCTCCCCTCTCCCGCCAAACACTAAAAATCACTAATCCGTAGGATTTTTTCGGGCCGAAATCATTATCTTTGCCGCCAATTAGGCAAAAATGAAGTAAAACCATATTAATCTGAATGAAACAGTACAAAACCGTAAACAACCTTGTGGGTTGGATTACCTTCCTGATCGCATCGGCGGTCTACTGCATGACCATCGAACCTACGGCCAGCTTCTGGGACTGTGGGGAGTTTATCACCACCGGCTATAAGCTGGAAGTGGGCCACCCGCCCGGCGCGCCCTTCTTCATGCTGATGGCCAACCTGTTCACCCAGTTCGCATCGGACACCACGACCGTGGCCAAGATGGTGAACTACATGAGCGCCCTGATGAGCGGCGCGTGCATCCTGTTCCTGTTCTGGAGCATCACGCACCTGGTGCGCAAGCTGGTGATCAAGGACGGAAGCCGCGTCACGCCGGGGCAGCTGATCCTCGTGATGGGCAGCGGACTGGTGGGCGCGTTGGCCTACACGTTCAGCGACACCTTCTGGTTCTCGGCCGTCGAGGGCGAGGTGTATGCCTTCTCGTCGCTGTTCACCGCCGTGGTGTTCTGGCTCATTCTGAAGTGGGAAGACGTGGCCGACGAGCCACACAGCGACCGCTGGCTGGTGCTGATCGCCTACCTGACGGGTCTGAGCATCGGCGTTCACCTGCTGAACCTGCTCTGTCTGCCCGCCATCGTATTGGTGTATTATTACAAGAAGGTGCCCCAGGCCAACGCGCGCGGCTCGCTGCTCGCCCTGGCCGGATCGGCGGTGCTGGTGGGCGTGGTGCTCTATGGCATCGTGCCGGGCATCGTGAAAGTGGGCGGATGGTTCGAGCTGCTGTGTGTCAACACGCTGGGCCTGCCGTTCAACAGCGGCGTGATGCTCTATGCCGTGCTGCTGGCCGCCGTCATCATCTGGGGCGTGTATGAGACCTGGCAAGACCGCAGCAAACCGCGGATGGCCCTGTCGTTCGTCCTGACGGTGGCCATGCTGGGCATCCCGTTCTACGGCCACGGCGCCAGCTCGGTGGTCATCGGCGTGGTGGTCATCGCCCTGCTGTGGCTCTACCTGCGCCCCAAGACTCAGGAAAGCATCAAAGAGAAATTCCGCGTCAGCACCCGCACGCTGAACACCTCGCTGCTCTGCGCCATGATGATCGTGGCAGGCTACTCCTCGTATGCGCTCATCATGATCCGCTCGGCCGCCAACCCGCCCATGGACCAGAACTCGCCTGAAGACATCTTCACCCTCGGCGAATACCTGGGCCGCGAGCAATATGGCACCCGTCCCCTGTTCTACGGCCAGGCGTTCACCTCACAGGTGGCGCTGGACGTGAAGGACGGCTACTGCGAGCCGCGCGTGAAGAGCGTCGGCGTGAAGTACATCCGCAAGACCAAAGACACGCCCGACGAGAAGGACCGCTACATCGAGATCCCGGGCATGACCGAATATGAATACGCACAGAACATGCTCTTCCCCCGCATGTACAGCAGCCTGTACGCCGACCAGTACCGCGCGTGGGTGGACATCAAGGGACGCGACGTGACCTACGACCGCTGCGGCGAGATGACCACGGTGAACATCCCCACGCAGTGGGAAAACATCAAGTTCTTCTTCACCTATCAGCTGAACTGGATGTACTGGCGCTACTTCATGTGGAACTTCGCCGGCCGGCAGAACGACATCCAGGGCAACGGCGAGATCGAACACGGCAACTGGATCACGGGCATCCCCTTCGTGGACCGCTGGCTGGTGGGCGACCAGGAGCTGCTCCCCACCGAGCTGAAGGAGAACAAGGGACGCAACGTCTACTACTGCCTGCCCTTGCTGCTGGGCATCATCGGCCTGCTGTGGCAAGCCTACCGGGGGCAGCGGGGCATCCAGCAGTTCTGGGTGGTGTTCTTCCTGTTCTTCATGACGGGCATCGCCATCGTGCTCTACCTCAACCAGACCCCGCTGCAGCCGCGCGAGCGTGACTATGCCTACGCCGGATCGTTCTACGCCTTCGCCATCTGGATCGGCATGGGCGTGGCGGGCGTGACCGAGGCGCTCCGCAAGCTGGCCGCCGGCAAGAAGAAAGAGGAGGAAAACGAAAAGACGGCTGTCGCCCTGGCGGCGGGCGTGACCGTGGTCTGCCTGCTGGTGCCCGTGCAGATGGCCAGCCAGACCTGGGACGACCACGACCGCAGCGGACGCTACGTCTGCCGCGACTTCGGACAGAACTACCTGATGTCGCTGCAAGAGAGCGGCAACCCCATCCTCTATACCAACGGCGACAACGACACCTTCCCCCTCTGGTACAACCAGGAGACCGAAGGCTTCCGCCCCGACGCCCGCACCTGCAACCTGAGCTACCTGCAGACCGACTGGTATATCGACCAGATGAAACGCCCGGCCTACGACAGCCCCGCGCTGCCCATCTCGTGGAACCGCCAGGAATACACGGAAGGCACCAACGAGTACATCCCCGTCCGCCCGGAGTTCAAGAAAAGCATCGACCAGCTCTATGCCGAGGCTGACAAGGCCGCCCTGGAAGGGAACGCCGAGGTCAAGGCCAACATCGAAAAGGAGTTCGGCGAAAACCCCTACGAGCTGAAGAACATCCTGAAAAACTGGGTGCGCGGCAAGAACGAAGACCTGAAGGTGATCCCCACGGACAGCATCGTCATCAAGGTGGACAAGGAGGCCGTGCGCCGCAGCGGAATGCTGATTCCGGGAGACTCCATCCCCGACTACATGCACATCTCGCTGAAAGGCAAACGCGCCCTCTACAAGAGTGAGCTGATGATGCTGGAGATGCTGGCCGAAGCCAACTGGGAACGGCCCATCTACATCGCCGTCAGCGTGGCCACGGAAAACCAGCTGGGCATGGCCAACCACTTCATGCTCGAAGGTCTGGCCTACCGCTTCACACCCTTTGACAACACCAAGACGGGCGTAAGTGTCGACTCGGAAAAGATGTATGACAACCTGATGAACAAGTTCAAGTTCGGCGGCATCGACCGGCCGGGAGTCTACCTGGACGAGAACACCCTGCGCATGTGCTACACACACCGCCGCATCTTCGCCCAACTGGCGCAGCAGCTGATGCGCGAGGGCAAGCGCGACAAGGCCAGAGAGGCGTTGGACTACGCGCAAAAGATGATCCCCGCCTTCAACGTGCCCTACGACTACCAGAACGGCGCGCTGCAAATGGCTGAGACCTATTACCAGCTGGGAGAAAAGGAGAAAGCCGACGCCATCGCCAAGGCGCTGGCCGACAAGGCTGTGGAATACCTCACGTGGTACATGAGCCTGGACGACGGACGCTTCTTCATCTCCAACAGGGAATACCAGTATAACTGGAGCGTGCTGAGCAACGTGGTGGACATGATGGAGAAGTACGGATCCGGACTGGCCGACACCTACCAGCCCAAACTCGACCTGACGTACAACAGCTATACGGACAGGATAGGAGGACAATGAAAAAGGCAATTAGCGTTTAGTGACCAGCATTTGCGCCTGTCACTAAACGCTAAACGCTGACAACCAATCACTAACCACTAACCGCCAAACACCGTGTTTATAGAACAACCGCCAGCCCTCTTCCGCAAGCTTTACCCGCAAGCCTTGTGGCGCATAAACCCTAATGAGCAAGCCGTCTGCCTGACATTCGACGACGGCCCCATCCCAGAAGTCACCCCTTGGGTGCTGGACGTGCTGGAACGATATGACGTGAAAGCCACCTTCTTTATGGTAGGCGACAACGCGCGCCGTTATCCCGACGTGTTCCGGCAAGTGAAAGAACGCGGACACCGCATCGGCAACCATACCTTCAACCACATCCGAGGCTTCGAATACAATGCCAAGGCATACCTGCAGAACGCCGACAAGGCCAACGAATACCTGCAGACCGACCTGTTCCGCCCGCCCCACGGACACATGACCTGGGGGCAATATCATGCGCTGAAGCGCCGCTACAAAATCGTGATGTGGGATCTGGTGACGCGCGACTACAGCAAGAAGCTCCAAGGGCCGGATGTGCTGGACAACGTGATCCGCCACACCCGCAACGGATCCATCATCACCTTCCACGACTCGCTGAAATCGTGGTGCAACGGCAACCTCACCTATGCCCTCCCCCGCACCATCGAGTTCCTGAAGGAAGAGGGGTATGAATTTAAGACGTTGTGAGCAGAGAGAAGCGGAAAAACGGCCAAGAAGAGACAGGAAACTGATCTTTCAAATCCGCACACCTGCTTGATACGAATATGCAAAGGCGCGAAGACATGCGGACACTCAAGTGTGCATATCTCCGCGCCTTATCTTTTTCAGACAGCAGCCCTCAAGCTGCCGCCCGTGTCACTCCACCGTCACCTGCAAAGGCTCGCGCACCTTCCGCGCACAGTCAGCCATGTAGCTGTTCCAGGCGTCGGGAGTCCGGATCGCGCCCTTGCTCCAGGCAAAGCCCCAATAATAGACATAGGCGTCGCCCGGCTCGTAACGGCTGAACGCCAGGACATGGCCGTCGGCATTGTTGCGCCGCCTCTTTTCTTCAGGAGAAAAGAGCACAGGCTTCGCTCCCTCCAGCGGACCGGGGAAGGCGGCACCCATGAACAGCTTGCCCTGATCGGGACCGGTGGTGGGATCCACATACGTCATGTAGCCGCCGGCGGCATCGGCCACAACAGCGCCGTCCGGCTCGTGAAGCACAATGCCCGTCACGATGGGCGCAGCCTGCCGCAGACCGGCATACGACACCGACGTGCGGTTCAGGTAAGAGCCCGCGTCCAAGGTGATGAGACGGGTCTCCACCACAGCCGTATCAGCTTCCACGGCAACCGGACCGAAAGTGAGCCGCACGGTGAAGCGCAAGGGGCCGTTGTCCAGCACCTCCCCCTCGCGGTAACACCAGGGATAGACAATCGCGCTGTCAGCCGTCATCAAGGCAGCCACACCCGCGCCTAATGTAGGTCCCACAGCATAGCAGTCCATGCCAAACCCATGGTCCACATGATAGGTGAACGTGTTGACCAAGGCGTCGGCAGCCTTGTGGTCACCCTTGGCCCGCAGGGCGTTCACCTTCTTCCAAGACTCCGCATCCAGCTGCTTGGCATACATCTCCTCCAGCACGGGGGCGGTGGTGTTGTACTTGGCGAACAGGTCGTAGCCGAAGCCTCGCTCCCCCCTGGCCTGCAGGGCAGGACCGTAGGCGCGGAAGCCCGCAAGGTCGTTTTCCCAAGCCATGTCGTCATCCCGCTCAGGATAGGGACGGCCGCAGGCTTTCACGTCCACAGGCAGGGGCGTTCCGGTCTGAATGGTATAAACGGCGTTTCCCTTGGCCGCCACCGTGACAGGAAAGATCAGTTTCTCATCATAGGTCATCTGATAGGGCACCTGGCTGCCGTCGGCATCCAGCACCACCACCTGAGCCGTGTCAGACAAATGAAGCCGCTCGGCCACCGTCTCCATCGGCACTTCCACCATCTCGCCCGTCCGCTCCAAGTCCAGCGGATTGGTCACAGTGACGGTGAGCGGCCGGTCATCGCTCCCGCATGCCCAACACAAGCAGGCGGCCAAGCACATCCATAGTTGATTTTTCATAAGCAAGCGTTATTATTCCGGCTGCTTGCCGATGTATGCCAAGATGCCGCCGTCCACATACAGGATGTGTCCGTTGACAGCGTTGGAAGCCTCAGAGGCCAGGAATACGGCGGGTCCCGTCAGCTCCTCGGTGTTGAGCCAGCGGCCTGCCGGTGTCTTGGCGCAGATGAACTTGTCGAAAGGATGACGGCTGCCGTCGGGCTGCAGCTCGCGCAGCGGAGCGGTCTGAGGCGTGGCGATGTAGCCCGGCCCGATGCCGTTGCATTGGATGTTGTACTGGCCGTATTCCGAACAGATGTTGCGCGTGAGCATCTTCAGCCCGCCCTTGGCGGCAGCGTAGGCCGACACCGTCTCGCGACCCAGCTCGGACATCATGGAGCAGATGTTGATGATCTTGCCGTGGCCTTTCTTGATCATGGCGGGCAACACGGCCTTGGAGACGATGAAGGGAGCGTTCAGGTCAATGTCGATCACCTTGCGGAACTCGGCAGCAGGCATCTCGTGCATCGGAATGCGGCGGATGATGCCGGCGTTGTTCACCAAGATGTCTATCACGCCCACTTCCTTCTCAATCTGAGCCACCATGGCCTGCACGGCTGCCTCGTCGGTCACGTCGCACACATACCCGTGAACGTCAATGCCCTTCTCCGCATACGATTTCAGGCCGCGGTCCACCAGCTCCTGATTGATGTCGTTGAAGCAGACTTTCGCGCCTTGCTCCGCAAAAGCGGAAGCGATGGCAAACCCGATGCCGTAAGAAGCGCCTGTAACCAAGGCTACTTTGCCTTCCAGTGAAAAATTCAAATACTGATTCATACTTTATAGTTTTTATTAGTTAGGTAAATGATCGGTGCGGAAGAACACCAAGTGTCCGCGCACGCAACGATGCAAATGTACAAAAGAAAAACGGTAGGCAGGATAGAAAAATCTGTCAAATCTGTGGGATTATCATTCAAAAAAGAGGGGAATCGGTAAAAACCGCGCGATCCGCCCCCGACAGTCTGAGCAAAAAAATAAAAATCCGCAGGAAAAGGAGCGGTTTCCCGTTTTTTTGCCTACCTTTGCCCACGCGTTTTTCCGCAGAAAGCCCAATGTCGGGCGGGTGTGGGAAAATGCGGCATATTTATGTATGGAAGACGTTTACAAGCGTCTGTCTTTCGATTATCAGAACTTCGCAACTTTTGATCCTCAAGAAAGATGGGCAGCCATGAAACGTCCTCGTGTGGTGTATATCCGTACTCCCCGCTTTTTCTGCCTGCGTCAGGCGGAAAGGCAGGAGCCGACTATATACATCGGGCGTGGGCTTTCTGCGTTGCTCGTTCTTTGAGGGAGGGCAATGCGAAGGCCTTGATAATCGGAACGGGCGAAGGTAAGATTCCCACGCCTTTCCATATATAACAAGGCACCATCCGAACCGTTTTTTTTCATCACCGTCTGTGGGGAATCAGGACACAACGCCCGACAAGGGAAGGAACAACCGCCACACAGCATGATCCACGCCGGCCAACTCATCGAACGCACCCTGCACGACCAAGGACGCACCGTCACCTGGTTCGCACGGCAATTGTGCTGCACCCGCCCCAATGTCTACAAGATTTTCCGCAAGGCCAACATCGACCTGCAACTGCTCTGGCGCATCTCCCACATCCTGGAGCACGACTTCTTCCAAGACCTCTCCGAGGCTTTCCGCACCGTCCCCGAAGCCTGAAACGGACACTGTCTCCAATCAGGCTACACTTCCGTCAACCTTTTGGAACTACAGGCAAAACATCTCTTACACTCTCTTCACGTATCTTTGCAACAAAATTATGACACCGGACGCATGAGATGCCCCGGCGAGTACTAACCCCAATAAATACAAACGTATGAAAAAGTTTTTTCTATTGACGTTGTTCGCCCTGCTGGCATGGGGAGGCAACGCATTTGCGCAGAAGGTGGACGTGGAGATCCAACAGCAGCAGTCACGCCTGGTGGAGGTATTTTCACGGGCGTATGTAAAACCTGTGACCGTGGAGCTGAAAGTCTTGCAGACGCAGGTGACCAGCAAGTCAAACAACCAAAGCGACGCAAACGGACGCATCAGCGAGACATACCACCTGACGAAGGATGAGGTCGAAGTGTCCATGGGAGGCCAACTGGGAAACGTCCGGGCATGGGCCGTCTACAAAGCAGCCGAGGACTACAACGTGGACGCCATCGTGGCCGCAACGTTCAACTTCCGCAGCAATCCTGAAAACAACAACGAATACCTCATCACCATCACCGGCTATGTGGCCAACTTCGTCAACTGGAAAACCGCCACGGAAGCCGACTACGAATGGATCCGCATGGAGAAGGTGATGACCACAGACGACCGCGAGAAGATGTCGGCCATCGTGAGAAAATAAAGCTGTAAACCGAAATATTAGTATCATTCAAATCAATAACAACACAGAAAAATTATGAGAAAGTTATTATCACTTGTCGTTGTCGCCCTGATGTGCGCAACGGCGCAAGCCCAAATCGTAGAGTCATCAAGCGTCAGCTTCAAGAGAACAAAGAAAGAACCCTCGACAACCACCTGGTTCCTGCGGGCGGGTCTTAACATGGCTACCATCACTGATGATGTTGATAGAAATCTCGGCTATCAGGCCGTTGTAGGTTTCCAGAAACCAATGACGAGTTTCGGACTTTACTGGGGAATGGACTTTGGTCTCGGCACTCGCGGATTTAAAGAAAGTTATAACGATGAAGAAATCAGTTTGCTGACACACAATGTCCAAGTATCCCCCTTTAACATTGGCTGGAAATACAATGTAGTGGGTGACCTTGCTGTAGATCTTCATTTAGGAGCATTTGCCTTGTATGACTATGCTGGCAAATATAAATATTCCTACGAAGGAGAAGAGGAATCTTATGGCTTAGGTGATATTGAAGGTTTTCAACGTTTTGACGCTGGCCTGAACGCTGGCTTCGGCATATGGTATGGCCGCTTCAATTTAGACTTTACCTTCCAACGTGGATTCGTGCCCAGCGGTGAAGATGTGGAAGGTGAAAACAATGATGACTTTACCAACAACTTCATGATCCGCCTCGGCGTGGCCTTCTAAAAAACAAACTGAGCAAGAAGGTATGCAATTGAAACAATGGCTATTAACGATCTGCGTTGTTGCCGGACTATCCACGCCGGCGACAGCGCAGATTCTGGCAGATACGGCCTATCCCGTCAGCGTCGATGAGAACGGCAAATGTGTGGTGGGCGGCTTTGTCCCCTTCGACGGCAAGAGCGACGACGAGATCTATGCCAGCGCGTTCGTCTGGGCGGTCAACAACGCCTGCACCTCGCGTCTGGACGCCATCGAAGAGAAGGATCTCGGCACAAGGCAGTTCCGCTTCAAGGTGACACTGGCCTCGCCCGAAGGCGGGAAGAAGAACACCTACTATTGCGACATCACACTGCGCGCCAACGAAGGCAAGCTGTTCTACTACATCTCCGACATCCTGATCGAATCCACCGTGGTCGTGATGAAGAAGGTCGCACCCATGGAAAGGCTCAATCCCGAAAAGAAAACATCCCACCGCGAGACGGTCGATGACTTCGTGCAGGCCGAATCCCTGGCACTCAACCAACTGTTTGAGTTTGTACGCTCCAACCGGCCCGGCCCGCTCGCCCACAAGGAAAGCATCGTCAAGGGCGAGGTGACGGAAGGCATGACCGAAGCCGAATGCCTGATGACCGCCGGAAAACCCCAAAGCGTATCCGAGGGAAACAACGGCGCCATGGAATGGAAATACGGCCTGTGGTACTACATCAACTTCAAGAACGGACGGGTGACAAGGGTCGTCAAATAAACGCTTCCCAAACAAAAAAGGAAGGATCACACAGCAAACAACAGTTTTTTTCATGTTTAATTGGGTTGGCATGTCTGCATGGCCTCGCGGTCGGCTGCACATGCCAATTTCATATCCGCACTCCGCCGCCAAATTACTGAACGAATCCGCGCCAAATTACTGAATTCCGAAAAAGCTCATTATTTTTGCAACGGTTAAAACGCTTATATATGGAAGGTTACAGACACAGAGTGATGGACGGCTTGTTGGCCAAGAAGCTTCAAGCCAAAGGTGCGGTGCTGATCGAAGGACCGAAGTGGTGCGGAAAGACGACAACAGCCGAGGAAACAGCCGCAAGCAAGGTGCCTGCCGGCTGCCTGAGGCTGTGACGGCACGCGGAATCCCACAAAAAACGAAAAGACAGCAATCCCCCAAACACTAAAAAAACAAAAACAGGGAGCATCCCATCCGTTTTTTCCTTATATTTGTCTGCACATAGAGTTAACGACGGAAATCCCGTCCAGTATTAATCCCCCCTAAAAACTTCAATCTTATGAGCAAAAGTATCAAAGGAACCCAGACCGAGAAAAACCTGCTGACATCGTTCGCAGGAGAATCGCAAGCCAGAATGCGCTACACCTACTTCGCCAGCGCAGCCAAGAAGGAAGGCTACGAACAGATCTCCGCCATCTTTGCCGAGACGGCCGACCAGGAGAAGGAGCACGCCAAACGCATGTTCAAGTATCTGGAGGGAGGAGCCGTGGAAATCACAGCCTGCTATCCCGCCGGAGTCATCGGCACCACCCTGGAAAACCTCCAGGCGGCAGCCGCAGGCGAACACGAGGAATGGTCGGCAGACTATCCCCACTTCGCAGACGTGGCCGAGGAAGAGGGCTTCCCCGAAATCGCACAGATGTACCGCAACATCGCCGTTGCCGAAAAGGGACACGAAGAACGCTACCAGGCTTTCGTGAACAACATCCAGGCGGCCAGCGTCTTTGCCAAAGAAGGCGAAGTGGTGTGGCAATGCCGCAACTGCGGATTCATCTACACCGGCAAGGAAGCGCCCAAGGTTTGTCCGGCCTGCCTCCATCCGCAAGCCTATTTCGAGGTGAAGAAGGAAAACTACTGATAGCGGTTGTCGTGAGACAGAATTGGTCGGCCCCAAAATGCAGAGACGCGACAAATCGCGTCTCTGCAAAAAAGAAAGTCTCCGAAGAATGGACATTCTTCGAAGACTAACCTTTTTTGCTTCCTATTTGCTCAGGGACTAATCTCACGATCTGTGCCGCTGGCAAAAGCCTTTAGGATAAAAAAGGAGTACCGCCGTACTCCAACCTTTTTGTTAACCTTAAATCTAATACTATGAAAAACACACCTGCAAATATGGGCATATTACCAATACCTTGCAAATGTTTTCATTAAAAACGTCCGTTTTATAACATCACTTATCCGTTATATACACATTTTTACACATTCGAGCCGAAAACGGTACGCGCTGCACACACTCTGCCGGTCTGGCGCACGCAGACCGGCCGCGCGTTCCGCCTGCCAGCCGCCCTTCTCAGCGGGCAGCATGGGGGTAGTCGATGGTGAAGTGCAGGCCGCGGCTCTCCTTGCGCTCCATGGCCTGCTTCGTGATGAGGTAGCCCACGTTGATCATGTTGCGCAGCTCACACAGCTCACGAGTGGCCTTGCACCGCTTGAAGAGGCGCTCGGTCTCTTCGTAGAGGATGTCCAGACGGTTCCAGGCGCGGGTGAGGCGGACGTTGCTCCGCACGATGCCCACGTAGGACTCCATGATCTGGTTCACCTCCTTCATGCTCTGGGTGATGAGGATGCGCTCCTCGTTAGAGATGGTGCCTTCGTCGTTCCATTCGGGAATGTCTTCGTTGAACTCGTAGCGGTCCAGTACGCTCATGGCATGTCTGGCCGCCGCATCGGCATAGACCACGGCCTCGATGAGGGAGTTGCTGGCCAGACGGTTGCCGCCGTGCAGGCCCGTGCACGAACATTCGCCTATGGCATAGAGGCGGCGGATGGTGCTCTGTCCGTCGAGATCCACCTTGATGCCTCCGCAGAGGTAGTGTGCGGCTGGAGCCACAGGGATGTAATCCTTGGTGATGTCGATGCCGATGGAGAGACATTTCTGATAGATGTTCGGGAAATGCCGGCGGGTCTCTTCCGGATCCTTATGGGTCACGTCGAGATAGACGTGGTCTTCGCCGCGCTGCTTCATCTCGTTGTCGATGGCGCGGGCCACGATGTCGCGGGGCGCGAGCGAGAGGCGCGGGTCGTATTTCTGCATGAACTCGTTGCCGTCGAGGGTGCGGAGCACTCCGCCGTAGCCCCGCATGGCCTCGGTGATGAGGAAGGAAGGACGGTCGCCGGGATGGTAGAGGGCTGTGGGGTGGAACTGGATGAACTCCATGTCTTTCACCAGCCCCTTGGCGCGGTAGACCATGGCGATGCCGTCGCCGGTGGCCACCAGGGGATTGGTGGTGTGGAGGTAGACGGCCTCACATCCGCCCGTGGCCATCACTGTCACCTTGCTCAGGAAAGTGTCCACCTCGCCCGTGGCCTCGTTGAGCACGTAGGCTCCATAGCACTTGATGCCGGGCGTATGGCGCGTCACGATGATGCCCAGGTGGTGTTGGGTGATGATCTCCACCGCATAGAAATTGGCAAATACGGTGATGTTGGGATGCTGTCTGACGGCCTCGATCAGACTGGTCTGTATCTCGGCGCCGGTGTTGTCCTTGTGGTGGAGGATGCGGAACTCGCTGTGTCCGCCCTCGCGATGGAGATCGAAGCTGCCGTCGGCCTTCTTGTCGAAGTTAACCCCCCAGCGGATCAGTTCCTCAATCTGCGACGGGGCACCCTTTACCACCTTCTCCACGGCCGCGCGGTCGCTGATCCAGTCGCCGGCGATCATCGTGTCCTCGATATGCTTCTCAAAGTTGTCCACCGTCAAATCGGTGACCGAGGCGATGCCTCCTTGAGCGAAATACGTATTGGCCTCTTCCATGCCTGCCTTGCAGATGAGAGCCACCGAACCCTTCTGCGCTACCTTGAGCGCAAAGCTCATGCCGGCTATTCCTGAGCCGATCACGAGGAAATCGAACTTTCGTACCATAAATTCTATGTGTTAAGCCGATAGGCTTTAAATTATCGGGTCTCTAAGTGTGTCAAGTCATTCCATTAAGAACAGTTTCGGTCTGCAAAATCGCTTCCTTGCTTGTGCGAACTCCCCAAACCAAATGACAGAACGCTTAAACCGGTGCAAAAGTACGAAATCTGTGCGTTGCTTGTATGCGCCCGAAGGGGAAAAGAGATGTCCCTCCCGCATTTTTCCTCCTCGCGCGGGAATGTCTTTGCAAGATTTAACGCATGTGTTCCGCCTCCGTCTTGCAGTTTCCGGCCTGTGGCTGCGTCTTTCTCATATAAAGGCCACCGCGCCTCCCTTGTCCCGGCACAAGAGGGATATGGCAGAACACGCTGTTTATCAGCGTAAACACATTTATCGTCAAACCTAAACAAATACATTAACATGAATTTGAGTTGCGCCATTTTACATGCAGATGTCCAAGTCTCCAGCGACTTGCAGACGTACATCGGCCGCGTGCCCTACCTCTCGCTCAAAGGGGCTTATGCCGACCCGCTGGAAGCGCTCAACGCTTATTACGACAACCCGGTCGAGCTTTACTTCATCGGCATTCAGCCCGCCAAGGAAGGCGACATAGACGGCATGGAGTTCTGCCGCATGCTTGCGGCTCCCACACGAGCGGTCTTCATGGCCACTGACCATCTCCACGCCTCGGAGTGTTTCCGGCTGGATGCCTTGGACTACCTGGAAAGCCCCGTCAGCTTCAGCCTGTTTCTCCAGGCCGTCTACAAGGCCACCCAATGGTTCGCCTTGCAGGAAAAGCGCAAAGACGGCCTCCCCTCCCCGCTCCAGCCGGAGACGGCTCCGCTGTCCGTGCTCAACGTCAAGTCAGACAACCGCATCCTCTGCATCCCTCTGGAGGAAATCGAATACATCGAAGGCTTGGGCGACTACGTCAAGATCTACTGCAAGGGAGCCAGCAGACCCGTGGTCAGCCTGTGTGGCATGAAACACATCAAGCAAAGGCTGCCTGAAAAGGAATTCCTGCGCATCCACCGCTCTTTCATCGTGCGCAAAGGGAGCATCCATGCGCTCACCACCACTACCATCTTCATCAAAAACAAGGAACTGCCCGTGGGGGAGACCTACAGAGGCAGAATCAGACAATACATCTCCTTGCTGTCCGCCGTATAAGGCTCAGACGGCAAGGAGACTTGCTATTGCAGCCTGGAACGCGAAAGGCGCTCGCCAAACGTCAGGCTGAGGTCCAGGCTGAAACGGCTTTCCTGCATCACGTGCCTGCTCCCGTTCAACTGCTTGCGCCAGGTGGCTCCAAGGGACAGGAAGGAAAAGCCTATGGGAATGCTGCTCCCGGCACTAACCTCCAAGCTGTACATTCTCCTCCCCTGCAATGTCAGATAGGAATTGCTCAGCCCTATCCCTCCCATCCATTCCACGGAACGCATGCGGCGCGGACTGGCCACAACTATGGCACCCATGTTCAGCTTGTGCTGGTTCTCATAGCCCATGGCGGAGACGGCAGAGACGTTGCGGCTCCAGTCGGCGTAGGTATAGTCCAAAGCCAGCACACAACGGCTGCCTGTCACAGACACTCCCGCTCCTAAGCGCATAGGCAAGTATTGGGAGCGGGAGGGACTGCTCTTGTCCTCAGTCTCGTTGGTAGAGGAGGAGTTCTCATACGTGTGGCGGTTGTCATGCCCGATGCGGATGGAAGGCGCATAGACCAGCCCCAGCCCGTAACGCCCGCGCTGGTAGTGCAGGCCGAAGTCGGCGTAGAGCGAACGTTTGGCAGACTCGTCGCTCACGGTGGCTCCTTCCTGCGTCTCGCTCTGCGTCACCTTGCCCGTCAGCATGCCTATGCAGACTCCTGCGGAAAGGGCTGGCGTCAGGACAAAGGCTTGAGACACATATGCCCGGTACAAGCCTCCCTCCCCTCGGAAAACGGATGTCAGGCTGGCGCCCGGCATGCCCTCTATCTCCTCTTGCGTCTGGATCAGATAGCCCACACTGCTGTAGGGCGACACTCCCACCACCATGTACCAGCGCGGCAGCAGCCTGAATCCGAAGCTGAAACGGTTGGGGCCGCCTTCCATGCTGGAGCTTCGCTCGTTCTGGAACGCATAGCGGGCATAATAGGCCGTAACTCCCACGTCAAACGTGAAACAGGCGGAATCCATACGGGTGAGAGCCGCCGGATTGAAGGTGTTCAGAAAGCCGGCACGGCTCACGCCGATGCCCACATTGCCCATGCCCGCATAACGCCCGCCGTCTCCGGCTGCCAGCTCTCCTATGCCATACATCGATGTGGGCAGGCTGGTGCCGTTCTGTGCCCGTACCACTGACGGATGCAGGCCGGCAAAACCGCATACAGCCAAAAGAATGATCAAATAAGGCTTCATTGTTCGTTGTATATTTTAAACCTGACCGACAAATAGCATTGCCGCTCCTGATCAGGATCGTTGGTGAATATCACTTGGTCGAAAGAAGAGGCTTCCTCGCCGGCGGGCAGGTTGAGCAGCAGCTTCTGGCGCTGGACGCCCCACGTGCCGAGATTGGTGCGGATGAAGTCGGTCACATCGAAAGAGTAGTACGTCGCCTTGCCAGACAGCTCGTCTACTACCAGGTTGCCTGTCTGCACGGTGACCCCGTCGCTGCCGTACACATAGTCTTCGAGCACGTTGTTGGCATCGGTAATGTAGAGCCGGATGTCATCGGGCAGCTGGTTCACTTTGTTGTAGCTGCCCCGCAGAGGATAAAGATAGAGGTGGGCCTCTTCCACGGAGACTATCTCTCCCGCGTCCTGCAGGTTGTTGATAAACGGGAACTCCACCTGATTGTAGAAGCCCGTCAGCCCCTGCAAGTAAGCCCGGCAACCTAAGTCGCCGGAATGGATCAGGTTCTCAATGCCGCTTCTCATCGCGTCAAGCGGCGTGCCCGTCCGGTCGTGGCGGATGCCCGTATAGGCATGTTCCTCATTTACGGAGAAAACGACTTTCCCCTGCTCCGAACGGTCGGACACCTCTTCATAATAGAGCGTGAGAGCCATGGCCGAATCGTTCACCAGAAAGCCCGTGACGCATGAGTTTCCGGCCTCTGGCACAAAAGCCAGCCCCGGAAATTCCTGTCTGAAGCTCTCCTGGTCGTCCAGATAACCGGCCTGTCCCACAAGATCGTCCAGCAGCTGCCGCCCCCACTCGTCAGGCAGGCGGATTTCGAGCTCCTCCCTTTTGCCCGGACGCGGCCGGTAGGCGAAACTGCACAAAGGCACCGGCTCAAGCGGCCAGACAGTGGTGGTGTAAAGGTCTTCATCGTCATTCAGCTCTATGGGGCGTTCCAGCCGGCAAACCTCGACACGCTGCCACGACAAGGTGTCTCCCCAGAAGTGTCCGGAATGGTGCAGACGGAGCACAAGCGAATCCAGCCGATAGCTGTGTCCCTCGTCCGGTGTAAAAGTGGGCGCAGTGTACTCGG
>CALUOU010000055.1 GCA_944322335.1 uncultured Bacteroides sp. | reverse complement strand
TATTTCTGTGATTTGCTCAGTATCTCACTTTTTTGTATTATCTTTGCGCGTCAAATAAATCACCGTAATGAAGTTTACTGAACTACAACTGAATAATCAAGTGCTGGATGCATTAGATGCCATGCGCTTTGAAGAGTGTACTCCCATACAAGAAAAAGCGATTCCTGTCATTCTTGAAGGTAAGGACATGATAGGGGTGGCTCAGACCGGCACCGGAAAAACGGCCGCCTACCTGCTGCCTGTTTTAGATAAACTTTCTGAAGACAATCATCCGGAAGATGCCATCAATTGCGTCATCATGGCGCCAACCCGTGAGCTGGCTCAGCAGATAGATCAGCAAATGGAAGGGTTTTCATATTTCCTGCCTCTATCCAGTGTGGCTGTTTATGGTGGGAACGATGGCGTCTTGTTTGAGCAGCAGAAGAAAGGGCTGGTGTTGGGAGCCGATGTGGTCATTGCTACGCCGGGTCGGCTCATTGCCCATCTCAATTTGGGTTACGTGGATTTGTCCAAGGTGTCCTATTTTATATTGGATGAGGCCGACCGCATGCTTGATATGGGTTTCTATGATGACATTATGCAGATAGTCAAGCATCTTCCCAAAGAACGTCAGACCATCATGTTTTCGGCCACTATGCCTGCTAAGATCCAGCAGCTCGCACAGTCCATCCTGAACGATCCGGTAGAGGTCAAATTGGCTGTGTCGAAGCCTGCGGAGAAAATCATTCAAGCGGCTTACGTCTGCTACGAAAACCAGAAACTTGGCATCGTCCGCTCCCTTTTTGAGGACGAAGTGCCAGAGCGCGTCATTGTTTTCGCTTCTTCTAAGATCAAGGTGAAGGAAGTGGCCAGAGCTTTGAAACAAATGAAGCTTAATGTGGGAGAAATGCACTCAGACTTGGAGCAAGCCCAGCGTGAAGAGGTGATGTATGCCTTCAAGGCAGGGCGGATCAACATCTTGGTTGCCACAGACATTGTGGCGCGGGGCATTGATATCGATGACATTCGTCTGGTTATCAATTATGATGTGCCGCATGACAATGAAGACTATGTGCACCGCATAGGACGTACAGCACGGGCTAACAACGATGGTGTGGCTATAACCTTTGTGAGCGAGAAGGAACAAAATGATTTCAAGCAGATTGAAGATTTCTTAGGAAAGGATATTTATAAGATTCCCTTGCCGGAAGGGTTGGGCGAAGCTCCTGTCTATGCTCCTCGCCAGCGTTCGAAGAAAGCGAAAGGAGGATGGAGCCGCAGGAAGAAGAGGTAAATGCAGAAGCTGGCTTATAGATGACAAAGATTTATGCGAAGACGCGATAGGTTTCACTCAAAATATCCTTTATATGCTTATCGCGTCTTCTCGCAATCAGGTAAGCTACAACAGCTTCACTTGTTTATCCGCCTAAAAAACTCAAAAGTCTGTTCCCTTGTCAGCTTATGCTAAAAAGGTGTGTTTTTAGTAAGCTTTGCAGCCATTGACTTGCATGAACTCTTCCAATACGCTTTTGTAGTTTCCCTGTAGGACTATGTGGTGGTTCCCCAAGGGTGTTTTCAGGAAATAGCTGACAGGAGTGTCCAAGTGGACTCTGATTTGTGTGCGGCACATGTTGATATAGTTGGTGTTTTCAGTCAGTGACCCCGTGCTAAGGTAATATTCATCCAAGCATTCTCCTCCGCATTTCACGAGTGTCACGTCGCCGGTAGGCACAATGCCTTGTATTCCGATGCTGCTGTCTGTCTCGAAATGATTTCGGATAATGAACTTTTCTGTCTGGTTGAGGCCGATTGTACAATGTGAAAGCACAACTTCGTTAGTGCGCACATTGATTTTTGATGGATTGGCCATGAATGACGCTTTCCCCAGCAGGATCTTGACTGTCAGCATGGTGAAGATGGACTGCAGATCTCCTTCACATCCGGCCACGATGCCTTCATCGTTCAAAAGCGACAAAGCCAGACAGCCTGTGGCCTTTGTCTGCTTCTCCAGCAAGGAGCAGTTGAGGGTCAATGCGTTAAGGCGTTCCTCTGTAGCCACTTGTTTGACGGCCCGATAGAGGCGCATGGCGCGGAGCAAGTCTTCAGGAGACGCTTCCCGGCAAGCCAAGGCCCGTCCGGCCAAGTCGGCGCATGATTCTCCCACTTCTTCATCGGAGATGCGTTCATAGAGCTCGCAGACACGCTCCAAGGAAATGTCGGTATACTCCACTCCCCAACGTCGTTTGGCCAGCAGGTAATCCACGTTGCTTGCTACCAGCCAAGGAGCCGGAGTGCCCATCACACCTATCCGCTGGCCTGCCAGCTGACGTTGCGCTTTGAAATTGCTATGCAGAATGAAGAGCCTTTTGATGATTTCACGCAATTCTCCATGCAGGATTTCGCTTTTCATTCCCCGCTTTCGCAGCCATGCTGAGATTTCAAGGGCTGAGGCAAGTGAGTTTTGTGAACCGTCAGCCAGCAGAAGAGTGGGGCGGGGAAGGTGTTCAAAGAGCTGGATAACCTTACATTCCACTCCTCCTGTAGCAATGAACAACACGGAAAAGTCATCCGGAGACAATCGGTCGATGTGCTGATAGTCAATCAGATTGACAGTGAAGTATTTTTCCAGCTCATTCAGCAATACTTCATGCGTATTGCGGACGGCGGCTTGCTTGTGTAAGAAAGATGCAAAAGTTATAAGGTTGATGACCATATTGCGTTAAGAACTTTTTCAGGGTTGGACAGATGTTTCTATTTTTCACTCAAAGATACGGCATTCGTTTCAAATGGCATGAGAATTTTAGGTAAATTATCCAAAATAGTCCCTATCCTTCTTAAAGAACCCCTTCTGTAGTGATCTCCCTACGCTTTTTAAAGATTTTAGGCGTTATTTCTGCTACATTTCAAATAAATCGCTACATTTGCACTCCAATAGCAAATAAATGTAGATAGACACATGCCGACAATATCCATTCGCGGAGCTGAAATGCCCGCTTCTCCTATCAGAAAGTTAGCCCCCTTGGCCGAAGCAGCCAAGCAAAGGGGCATCCGTGTTTTTCACCTGAATATCGGTCAGCCCGATTTGCCGACTCCGCAAATAGCGTTGGATGCCATTCGCAACATCGACCGGAAAGTATTGGAGTACAGCCCAAGTGCGGGGTACAGGAGTTACCGCGAGAAGCTGGTGAAATATTACGATAAGTATAACATTAAACTTACGGCAGACGACATTATTGTTACGGCAGGTGGGTCGGAGGCTGTGCTTTTCTCGTTTATGGCCTGCTTGAATCCGGGTGATGAGATTATTGTGCCCGAACCTGCGTATGCCAATTATATGGCTTTTGCTATCTCGGCAGGCGCCAAGATCCGGACCATTGCCACGACCATAGAGGAAGGTTTCTCGCTTCCGAAAGTGGAAAAGTTCGAAGAGCTTATCAACGAGCGTACGCGGGCCATTCTGATATGCAATCCCAACAATCCGACGGGATACCTTTATACCCGTCGCGAAATGAACCAGATACGTGACTTGGTGAAGAAATACGATCTTTTCCTTTTCTCGGACGAGGTATATCGCGAGTTCATCTATACGGGATCGCCTTATATTTCTGCCTGTCATCTGGAAGGGATAGAGCAGAATGTGGTGTTGATCGATTCTGTTTCAAAGCGCTACTCAGAATGCGGCATTCGCATCGGTGCTTTGATCACCAAGAACAAGGAAATCCGGGACGCGGTGATGAAATTCTGTCAGGCCCGTCTGAGTCCTCCTCTCATTGGGCAGATTGCGGCAGAGGCTTCATTGGATGCGAGCGATGATTACATGCGTGACACGTATGATGAATATGTAGAACGTCGGAAATGTTTGATCGACGGATTGAACCGCATTCCGGGAGTCTATTCGCCCATTCCGATGGGAGCGTTTTATACGGTGGCACGTCTTCCGGTAGATGATTCCGATAAGTTCTGCGCTTGGTGTCTTTCTGATTTTGAGTACGAGGGAGATACCGTATTCATGGCTCCTGCGTCCGGCTTTTATACCACGCCCGGCGCAGGACGCGACGAGGTGCGTATAGCCTATGTGTTAAAGAAAGAAGACCTGACGCGCGCTTTGTTCGTTTTGCAGAAGGCGCTGGAAGCTTATCCGGGAAGGACACAACGATGAGCTTGGCCTTTTTTCTTGCGCGGCGCATTTACTTGGGGGGGCATTCGGAGGAAAAGGCTTCCCGTCCGGCGATAGTGATAGCCATGGCAGGCATTGCCATCGGATTGGCAGTGATGCTGATAGCCGTGGCTATCGTTTTAGGATTTAAGCGTGAAGTGCGCGACAAGATTGTAGGATTCGGCTCACACATTCAGCTGACCAATTTAGATGCGGCTTATGGAGACAATATGCTTCCTTTGTCTGTGAGCGATAGTCTGTGGCAGGCATTGGCTCATGATCCAGAGTTCAAGCATGTGCAGCGTTATTCCGTGATACCGGGCATCGTGAATACGGCTGAGTCTTTTCGGGGAATGATGCTGAAGGGGATCGGCGAGGAATATGACACCAGCTTTTTCCGTAAGTGTCTGGTGGAAGGAGAGATCCCGGTTTTCAGCGATTCTTTGTCGTCCAATCAGGTTGTCATTTCCAAGTCGATGGCTGATGCGCTGAAGCTGAAGATCGGCGATAAGATTGACACCTATTATGTACAAAATGAGATCCGTGTCCGCCGCTTGTTGGTGGCAGGCATTTATGAAAGTAATTTTCCGGAGTTTGACGACCTGTTTATGCTGACAGATCTTCGGATGGTCAACCGTTTGAATTTATGGGAGAATGGCTTGGTGAGCGGGATTGAGATCCAGCTTAACGATTATGATAACTTGGAGGAGGCCACTTTCCGTTTATCAGAATCCTTGTTGGGCAAATGTGACGCGTTAGGTGCCCGTTACTGTGTGCAGAATGTGGAGATGCTCAATCCGCAAGTATTCGCATGGTTGGATATTTTGGATATCAACATTTGGGTGATTCTCATTTTGATGATGGGTGTGGCCGGATTTACCATGATATCAGGACTGCTGATCATCATTATCGAGCGTACCTCTATGATTGGCATATTGAAATCCTTGGGAGCGGACAACAATACGGTTCGGCGTGTTTTCCTTTGGCTTTCTGTTTTCTTGATAGGGAAAGGAATGTTGTGGGGCAATGTGTTAGGGGTAGGCTTATGTTGCCTACAGAAATATGGTGCTGTTTTCCGGCTTGATCCTCAGACTTATTATATGGATACCGTACCCGTCTCCTTGAGCCTTTGGTGGATCGTGTTGCTCAATGCTGGCGCATTAGTGATCTCTGTCTGTATGCTGTTGGGGCCTTCCAGCCTTGTCACTCGCATCCATCCGGCAGACTCGATGCGTTATGAATGAAGACTTCCTTTAGAGCCGTCATTTCCGCAAGAACTCTTCTTTGTGTCGGAACAGGAAGTGTAGCTTCCTGTTGAAAGACTGTAAGGGCAAAAGCCAGTCATACAAAGGGAGGCTGAAGAAATAGTGCCGCCCTTCGCCCACAGCATCAGCATTTTTGTTTATGACAAACGCCTGTAGGAGGAGACGCAGCAGGAAACTTGCCAAAGCGATGCCAGCCACAGACCAGTGTCCGTGCAGTCCGCCTACAATGCAGGAAGCTATCCATCCTGTGTAAAACAGGAGTCGGGTAGCGGTCTCAGCTCCACACAACCAGCGTTGTGCGCCACGATAGAAGTGGGAAGTGGCGGTATATCCTATTTTCTCTTCTTTCCACTCTTGGGAAGTGGCAGCAGTAGGCATACGCATGGCAGCCTGGCTGTCGGTTTCGACGCGGGTGTTTTCGGAAGTTGCCGCTTGGTTTACAAACAGATCATCCTCTCCTCGTTTCAGGTTGAGATGAGCGGTAAACCCTTTCTGATGATAATATAAGTCCTTCCGGTATGCCAGGTTCCGTCCGATGCCCATGTAGGGGTGTCCGTTCAATGCGAATCCCAAATAGCGCATGGCCGTAAAGAGGTTGTCGAATGAGATGTTTCTGTTCAGTTTGCCTTTTTCTTTTTCATAGCCGCTGTATCCCAAAACAATTTGAGTGTTGGAAGTGAAATTGCGGGCCATCAGCCTGAGCCATTGGTCGCTTTGCGGAGTACAGTTGGCGTCGGTCAGGATAATCCATTCATATTTGCTGGCACGGATGCCCAAGGTTATGGCCAGTTTTTTCCGGCTGATGTAGCGGGAAGTGTCTGGCACAAAACTGTGATACAGGTTGTCATGCCGTTCTTCCATGGCGGTTAAGTAATCTTCACTTTCGTCATTGTGTCCGTCTTTGATGACAATGACTTCAAACTGCGGATAATCCTGGTTCAGAATAGCAGTCAGGTTTTGGCGCAAAGACAGGGTTCCATCGTGTGCATAGATGATGACGGACACCGGGTGTGTCTCATTGGTGAAGGGCAAACTGCCGTTGTCTGCTTTCTTTTGGTGCAGGTAAATGCGGTTATAAAGAAAAAAATAGTAAAAGGCTTGGATCAGAAAAAACAATCCCGTAAGCAAAAGCAATCCTTTCTCACAAGTATCAAATGCAACTGTTTCCATTTTGCATATCATTTATTTTTTATACTTTTACTTGTTTTCCTTAGTATATATTAGTTTGTTTTCTTCTTCTCCAAACAAATTGTCTCCCAAAGTGGTGATTTGGTTGCCGGTCGCTGCCACATGACGCAGGTTTTCACACCCTATGAAAGCGCCGTATTCAATGGCCGTTACGGTTGGGGGCAATATCAAGGTGCCACACAGGCGTCCGCATCCGCTGAAAGCCCGTTGGCCGATGCTCTTCAGCTGATAGGGGAGCTGAATGTTCAGCAGATATTTCTTTTGGGTAAATGTGTATTCGGGAATGGAGGTGGCGTTGCATTGCGAGAGATCAGCCGAGACTAAGTTCGGCATGTAATCGCGTATCAGCCTGAAATCGGTTTCATCCAGTTTCCCTTTTATTCTCAAGAAATTGACATCGTTTGGGCGTATTCCCTTTTGAGCCAGTTTGCTTGCCAGACTTTCCATTTGACTGATCTCTACCGTAATTCCTGTAGGCTCTCCTTCGATGAAGGCAAAGGTCTCCCATCTCTCCTTGAAACGGTAGGCGTCGCTGCTTCCTAAGGGAACAAATATGGCGGTAAGGCTGTCAGCCAAGGCTTCGGGCATCAGATTGGGGGGAGTTTTCTTGCGGATCTGGCAGATCTCCAGGTTAGTGCATCCTTTGAAGGCTGCGTCTTCTATGTTACGGGTCTTGTCGGACAGGATGATTCTCCGCAAAGAAGTCTTGCCGGCATACGTGCTGTCATTCACTTTTTTGCAAAAAGCGTATGCGGGAATGCAGTTGGCCGGATAGATGTAAAAGCGGTCGGGATGGGTTCCTTTTTTCCCCGCATACATGCTGATGGAGGCATTTGAGATGTCGAGCACAGCCAGGCTCTTGAACTCGTCTCGCAGGTGTCTGAAGTCTATGGCGTTCAGCTTGCCTTGCAGGGTGAGGTATGTGATTTGGTTGGCTTCTTCTTCAGTCATAAGTTCCACCAAGGTGCCAGGTTTGGGAACGTAGTAGGTTTTCTTCACTTGGGCGAAGGTGTTGGCAAAGATTCCTATGCCTGCAGCGATAAGCAGTATTCGTTTTAGGTTCATTGTCTTGTTTCGTTTTTCTGTTTTCTATGGTTATCACTCCGTATCACAACGGGTTAGGTTGTCTGTTCGGAAGTGATAGCCTTGCTTTGGTGCGATTTGATTGCTCAAATATACGCAGATTGTTGCAGGAAAAGATAAGTTTCTCGCTTTTTATGCTTACTTTTGTCTGATATTAACCAAATGAAGTTAATTTTTGCCAATGATAACAAGATCAGAAGAAGAAAGAAGGCTTGCCGGCAAAGGCAGGCGGGTTGGATTAGCAGTGTTGGACATCTTGCTGTTTGCTTTGTTGGTGGCGGTGTTGGCATCGCTCATCAACCTTCCGTTTTACACTTTTTGGGCAGATGACCTGCCCGATTGGACCTTGGTATATTTCAGCGAGGCAGGCATGATTGTCGCTGCTCTGCTGGCGGCTGCAGGTGTGTTATACGTCCGTCGTTTGCCTTTTAGTCGGCTGGGTCTAACTTTGCGGGGACATGCAGGAGACTGGTGGAAAGGACTGCTTCTCATTGTGGCGCTTTATGCCTTAGGCTTCGGCTTATCGTTGCTGGCTCATGCAGTGCAGGTCACCGGATTTGCGTTGTCAATAAGAGGGTTAGCCTTGCTGCTGCTTTTTTTCCTGATGGTAGCCTTGTTTGAAGAGATTGCTTTGCGCGGTTTCGTGTTAGGGCGCTTATTGGATGGGGGAGTCAACCGCTGGGTAGCGCTTTTGCTTTCCTCTCTGCTTTTTTCGCTGATACACTTGTTCAATCCCGGCTTCACGTTCCTGCCGTTTCTCAACATTTGGCTGGCTGGGGTGTTCATGGGAGCCTCCTATATTTATACCCGCAATTTATGTTTTCCCGTCGCTTTGCATTGGTTTTGGAATTGGGTGCAAGGTGCGGTTTTAGGCTATCAGGTGAGCGGCATCACCATTGACTATAGTCTGTTGCAGATTCGTTTGTCCGGACAAACTTTGCTCAATGGAGGAAGCTTCGGCTTTGAAGGCTCGTTGGTCTGCACGCTTGTCCTGGCTGTTGGCACAGCTTTGATTCTCTGGAAGCATCGGCCCGAAGAAGGCTCTTTGACACTTTAGGTGAGGATAGAGTAGGGGTGAGGCATATTTTTTGTATATTTGCGCCCCGATTTGATGAGGAGAAAGAAATATGAAAGTAAAGTTTATAAGCTTGGCAAGTGGAAGTAGCGGGAATTGCTATTACATAGGTACAGATACGTATGGAATATTGGTTGATGCAGGAATTGCTGTGCGTACCCTTAAAAAGGAATTGAAGGATGTAGGGATAGGAATGGAAACGATATGTGCCGTATTTGTAACGCATGACCATGCCGACCACATTAAAGCTGTGGGAGTTTTGGGTGAAAAGCTTCATATTCCGATTTACGCTACGGCTCGCGTGCACGTAGGCATCAACAAAAGCTATTGCATGACGGAAAAGCTATATACTTCGGCTCACAATTTGGAGAAGGGCGAGCAAATGCAATTGCGCGATTTCCGGATCGAATCGTTTGAGGTGCCTCATGACGGTACAGACAATGTGGGCTATTGTATCGAGATTGACGGAAAGGTCTTTACGTTTTTGACCGATTTAGGCGAGATCACGTCTACGGCTGCAACGTATATCGCTAAAGCCGATTACCTGATTATCGAAGCTAATTATGATGAAGAAATGTTGCGTATGGGCAAATATCCGCCCTATCTGAAGCAGCGTATAGCCAGTAGCGTCGGGCATATGAGCAATAGTGACACAGCTGAGTTTCTGGCCAGCCATATGACCGGACGTTTGAAACACATTTGGCTTTGTCATCTCAGCAAGGACAACAATCACCCGGAATTGGCTTATAAGACTGTTGAATGGAAGTTGAGAGAGAAAGGGATTATAGTGGGTAAGGATGTGCAGCTATGCGCTTTGAAACGTACAACTCCCTCGGAACTTTACGAATTTGAATAAAAAAATAGCTTTTTCGGCAAAAAAAAGCATAGAAAGTTTGCAGGTTCAAAAATAATGCCTACCTTTGCAGCGCATTTGAGAGATGCATAACATGGTGGCTGTAGTTCAGTTGGTTAGAGCGTCAGATTGTGGTTCTGAATGTCGTGGGTTCGAGTCCCATCTGCCACCCGCAAGAAAAGAGGAAAATCGGCAACGGTTCTCCTCTTTTTCGTTAGTATGCCCGGCGTGAGTATTAGCTTTTCGTCTGCATAGGAAAAGCAATTTCTAAACCATAAGAAAAGTTAAATTAAAACGGAATCCCGATTAAGGATTGTTGCAGGATTAAAAACATTGCGTATTTTTGCCGCGCGAATAATTTTAGGTTAGGGAGTCAATGGAGTTAAAAAGAATGGTGCTGAAGCGTGATTCGCTCCTTTGCTCTCCATTTTTTTATTATCAACATGATATTATTTTATATGAGCCTTCTATATATTATTGGCTTGATTTTTTTATTTTTTTCTGATTTTGTCTGCATAAGCCATCTTCCTATGGGCTTAAAGCTGATTGTGGGCTTAACTGTTTCATCCCTTCCCATGCTTAACGGCTAAATTTAACACATATATATGGAATTTTTAATCATTCTGCTTTTATTATTGATGAATGGCGTGTTCGCCATGTATGAGATAGCCTTAGTCTCTTCCAGCAAAGCACGGCTGGAAACCTTGGCCAACAAAGGCAACAAAAGAGCCAAGGGAGTCCTGAAACAACAGGAAGATACCGAGAAGTTTCTGTCCACCATCCAGATTGGCATCACACTGATTGGCATTGTATCTGGTGCATACGGAGGTGCGACCATAGCCGACAACATAGAGCCTCTCTACGCCATGATCCCTTTTCTGGAACCGTATGCTCCCACATTGGCCATTGTGACCGTGGTGGTGCTGATCACTTATCTTTCTATTGTGATCGGCGAGTTGGTGCCGAAATCCATCGCTCTCCACAATCCTGAAAAGTGGGCCACCCGTTTCTGTCCTTTCATGATGGTACTCAGCAAGATTTCTTATCCTTTCGTGTGGTTGCTCAGCGCGTCTACCAAATTGGTGAGCAAGCTGATGGGGATGAAGGAAGGCGAAGAGCGGCAGATGACTCAAGACGAATTGAAAATGATTCTCCACCAAAGTTCCGAACAGGGGATTATCGACAAGGAAGAGACCGAGATGCTGAAGGACGTGTTCCGCTTTTCGGACAAGCGTGCCAATGACCTGATGACCTATCGGCGCGACATCGTGGTGATGCATCCGAGTGACAGTCAGGAAGACGTGTTGCGCATCATCCGCGAGCAGCACTTCAGTAAATACCTCCTTGTGGAGCGCGGAAAAGACGAGGTGATAGGCGTGGTGTCTGTGAAAGACATTATCCTCATGCTCGGCAGGGAAGACGAACCGTTTGATCTGCGTGCCATTGCCCGTCCGCCCCTTTTCATTCCCGAAAGTCTTTATGCCAAGAAGGTGTTGGAACTGTTTAAGAAAAACAAGAATAAGTTTGGCGTGGTGGTGGACGAATACGGCAACACGGAAGGCATCATCACCCTTCATGACTTGACGGAAAGCATCTTTGGGGACATTCTGGAGGAAAACGAGACGGAAGAAGAAGACATTGTGGTGCGTCAGGACGGTTCCATGCTGGTGGAAGCCTCGATGAATCTGGACGACTTTATGGAGGCAATGGGCGTGATAGATTACGATGACCTGCGCGAAGAGGACTTTACCACCCTGAGCGGTCTGGCCATGTTTATGATAGGTCGTGTGCCCAAAGCCGGAGACCTGTTCAGCTATCAGAATCTCGATTTCGAGGTGGTGGATATGGATCGCGGCCGTGTAGACAAACTTCTGGTTGTAAAGAATGAACCGGAAGAGGCGGAAGAGTGATAATATCGTGCCCCTTGGCCGCTTCCTAAACAAACGGCAAACACGAGCTGGCAAGGAGAAGACAGACTCTTGTCAGCTCGTCAACTATAGCCATTTTATGGGTTATAAATGTGTCTACCTATATCAGTATAAGACAACCCGTTTTTTTCGGATGCCTTGCAACCGGATTTTCGGACTGATCCTCTTTATGGGCAAAAAAAAACGAGTAGTTCTCACGAACCCCTCGCTCCATAAGAAAAGCCATTAAAGGCTTTTCTTTCATTTAGCATCAATTGTTAACCTAAAAATCAATCTTTCTCTTACCTTAATAAAAACTTAAACTAACCTGATTGAAAACGAACATTGTAATCTTTTTACCTTTTCTATTCAATCTTAGTGTATGAAAAATGTTTTTACCAATCAATCTTTTTACCTTAAACTAATAACTATTTACTATGTATTACTTTTATTTCTATAAAGCTGTTTCCCAACAGCACTGCAAAGGTAAGGCTTTCTTTGAAACTGGCAAATAGTTCCTACGCTTTTCTTATGTTTTATAACATAGTTTTAGGGCTGTTTATGAATCTTTGCATTTGATCAGAGCAATTGCAGTTTGATACCGAAGGAAAGGCTTAAGTAGTCTTTCGGTTTCAGGTATCGGTTGGTAAAGGCGCTGATGATGTAGAGATCGCAGGTGCTGATTTCATAGAACAGGGTAATGGCTTTGGCCGTGAAGCGCCGTTGCGGGTCAATGTCGTATGTCAGCCGTTGTCCTAAGAATACATGGATGCGCACTTTGGACGAAAAGCCATAATATCCTTTGGGGTAGCGCTCCGGCTCATGTGTCCAGAACTCGTCGCCGAATACGGTATTGAAATACATGCCGCACGCCAGTGGCTCCACGGAGAGGCGGCTCTCCTTGACCTGCAAGCTCCAAGGAATGTAGTTTTGTTTGAGCGTAAAGGTCAGTTTGGCCTTGTCTGACTGATATTTGGGTAAGAATCCCAGGAAAATGTCTGTTTCCCACTGGTTTCTTCGTCCATAGTCCCATCCGGTGCCTATGGAAATCAGCCCCATGTTTCCGGCAAATTGCATTTTGCTGTGTGTAGGGATCAGTGCTGACCAATTTTGGCGATAGCGGTGGATGCGCCGGTCATATCGGCTGTGGGGCACACGGCTTTGCAGAATCGTGTTTTCCGGCTGTGGGAAAACTTGCTGGCATAGGGTGTCATGCTGCATGATGAACACGGTGTCTGTCTGCTCTTGAGCTTGGGCGATGCCTGTCCCTGTCATCATCAGGAAGAGCAGGGACACCCCCCTGAGTCCTTTAATAGTAAACCACTTCATGTCCATATCCGTCTGGTGTCAGGGTGAATACATTGTAGTTGCGGTGTTTCATGCAATCGCTGACATAATAGAGGATGCCATCGTCGAAAATGTCTTCTTGGTAAACCCGATGTTCATGGGCGGCGGTACAAAACAGGATTCCGGGGAAATTGCTGACATAATGTTGGAATACGCGGGCTACATTGTTGTTGAATTCATCCATATAAGGACGGATGTGCATGCAGATGACTGTGCGGTCAAACTCGTCTGACCGGCTTGTCTGTTCATCTTCTATGAAATTGAAGTCCGGGATGGGACGGGAGTAATCATACTCAATGGCGTTGGTGTTCAGGCAAACGAATTTCACCCTTCCCGCAATGAACGAGAAGTTGGGGCTGCCGAACACTTTTGTGAAAGTCTCTTCCCCCGTTCCTAAGCAATCGTGGTTGCCGATAAGCGCTACGTATGGGACTTTCAGTCTGTTCAGTATATCCCGTTGCCAAAGGAACTCATCGGTCACGCCGAAGTCGCTCAGGTCTCCTCCATGGATGACGAAATCAATGTCTGAGCGCAGATTTACTTGGTTGACGAAATCGAGTGTCTCATCGTACCAACGCTGCGAGTCCCCCATTGTGATAAACCGCAAGGTGTCTTTTCCCAAGCATTGGGTCTCAATGCGGGCTATGTTACGTCTGTTGATGTCTGTTTCTCCACTGATGTCTACATCATAAGGGTGATAATCGATCATTTCGCATCCGGCTGTCAAGAAAAGAAAGAACAGGAGCGAAGGGAAGAAAGTTCTTTTCATGCTTCGTTTGTTTTTTGTTTTTTTTCACTTATTTACAGAAACTCGTTGCAAAGATAGCGTTTTCTGCCGGGCTGCTAATTGCCTGAAAAGCGTTATTTATAGCCGTCTTTGCCAGTCTCTTTCCTGACGCTAACCGGCAGTCACTTTTTGAATGCTGCCCTGATCCACATACCACAGATAGCCGCTTATCTGGTAAGAAGCATAGCCCATATCGGCCAATAACCGCATGTATTCTTTCACTTGGGCTGAATAGGATTTATGAGGCTTTCCGAATTTGAAGTCGACAACCACCAGTTCCTTGTTTCTCATCATGACACGGTCCGGACGTCTGTTGCACAACTTTCCGTTTTCCATCCAAATGATGTCACACTCGTTGAAAATATGCCAGGATCCTGAATACCAGTCTTTCACTTGCGGGTCGCTTAAGGCTTTGTGTGTGAGCCGGCGAATGTTCTCTTCCGTATCGGGATGTGCGATGATGCCTTCAAAGACAAGCCGGTCGATGGCGGTGTCAATGTCCGTTTCCGTCTCGATGGCGGCGAACAGGTTGTGGAGCAGGCGCCCGCGGTCGATGAAGCGGTTGGGTGAGGATCCCTCCTCGTCAGTGCCGGCTATAAAGTCCGTAGAGCGGTTGGACTGGCGGAAGGCGAGTGAATGCCGCATGCCTTGGATGTGGACAGAAGTGGCTGTTTTTTGCTGCTCGGCGACAAGGGGAGCGCTCGCCATCAATCCGCCGCTTTCATAGGTGGCTGTCTCTTCGTCCCATCGGCCTTCGCCCGCCATCGCGATTTGAGGCAGGGTGCCGGACAATAGTTCGGCTATTGTGTTTTTCTGTTCCGAACGGCTCCACAAGATGAGATTGCTGCCGGCGCGTGTGAAAGCTACATAGAGAAGATTCAGATTGTCGACCCATAGTTGCATCCGTTCTCTCAAGTAATCTTGCCGGTAGACGGATTCGGCCATGTTGGAAGAATAGTTGACTGGAACGAGATCCAGCTGGTTGTAAGGCTGTTCAGGCGGAACGCACCATACCAATTGCCGGGTGGTTTCGTTTTCCAGTTTCCAGTCGCAGAAAGGAAGCAGCACTGTGTGGAATTCGAGCCCTTTCGATTTATGTATGGAAAGGATGCGCAATCCGTCAGGCTCGCCGCCGGGAATGGTCTTGTTGCAAAGGGTTTCATCCCAGTAGCGGATAAAACTGTCGATGTCTGAAGGATTGTCTTGCAGATATTGGCTGACGGCATCAAAGAAAAAGCATACGTATGCTTCCTGGCCGGCGATGCGGTTCATGCCAAAACAGGCATATAATTCTTCTAACAATTCATACAAAGGCATTACTCTCAGGCGGTCGGCATGAGCTGTGAAAGCTGGAGGAAGGAGGTTGTCTGGCGGGAGGCTGTTGAGCAAGTTGTCCCAGTTCATCGGATTTCCGGAAATCTCCTGATAGTTGAGGATAAGAGCCGCGCGCGCGATGCTCTCTTCCGGTTTCGTGAGGCAGCGCAAGGCGTCTGTCAGCATGCACAAGGCCAAGGAAGCGTCTAACCGGAAGGCTTCATCAGACACCACAGGCAGTTGCAGCTCCTTTTCCAAATAGGTCGCGATGGGAACGATGTTTTTGTTCTTACGCACTAATATGGCGATGTCGTTTGGCCGGACTCCTTGTGCAAGAAGCTGCTGTATCTCCTCTCCTAAGGCGTTGAGTGTAAGGTCTGGATAAGAGTGCGTTTTGTCGGGAGACAAGAAGGAGGCTTTCACGTAGCCGCGAGCCTCGTTTTTGGGAGATTGCTGCACGACATCAGCGTATGCGTTTTTCAGGGGGAGGCATTCTTCATGAAGCTCCTGGAAATGTCTGCCGTTGAGGAAATCTACAGCCGCAGTGAAAAAACGGTTGTTAAACCGGATGATGTTGGTCTCGCTTCGGCGGTTTGTCTTCAGGCTTTTGACACGGACCGGAAAGTATCCTTGCAATTTCTCTTTCCCCAGATCGTTTAAAATGCGCCAGTCGCCGTTGCGCCATCGGTAGATGGATTGCTTCACGTCGCCGACAATCAGACTGTCGGCGCCTTGCGAAAGCCCTTCGAGAAGGAGCAGCCGGAAATTGTCCCATTGCATCCGGCTGGTGTCCTGGAACTCGTCAATCATCACACTGCGGATGCTTGCGCCTAATTTTTCGAATACGAAAGAAGAGTCGCCGTCACCCATAAGCCTGTGAAGCAGGGCGTTGGTGTCTGACAGGAGGAAACGGTTGTGCTGCTGGTTCAGCAGGCGCACTTCCTGGTCAATGTGGTTGAGCAGTTGCAGCTTGTCAAGGTGCTGCAGGGATAAGCGGCAGCTGTTGATGATGCGGTTCAATCTTTTCCGGTTGTTTTCCGCATCTTGCAGCAAGGGGATCAAGGCATTTTGGGCCAATTGGATGATAGCGGTACGGCGGGATGAACTTTTCGAAGCCCAGTTTTCCGGTTCCTCCAGACAAGTCCGCAGGGTTTCGTTCAAGATCTCTTTGTCGGAAGTCTTGCCGTTTTTCAGTTTGCGGAAATAGCTGCCTATTCCTCTGCTGCCGTTTTTCAGGTCTTCGGGAGCAAGCGCATTGTTTTTGAGCAGCTCTTCAAATTGAGTGGCATATTGTTTGATTTGTTTGTTGGCTGCTTCCGCTTTTTCACGCAACACGTCGCGGTAAAGCCTCACGGCTTCCGGATGTTCCAGCTTCAGCCTGAGCCGCCCGCCTCTTTCCATATAGCCTTCGTCAAAGATGTTTTTTCCGAACAATTTTAATTCGTTGGCGACATTCCAGCGCTTATCGTCAGCGATGCGTTCATTGATGTAGTCCAACAGCCAGCTTAAGACAGGGGAGGCGGGGGTCAGCTTTTCAATCATGCTGTCTACCGCATCACTCAGCACCAGGGCATTGTCCAACTCGATGTTGAGGTTGGGGCTAAGCTCTAATTCCCGCGCCATGTTCCGCATGACAGACTGAAAGAAAGAGTCAATGGTCTCCACCCGAAAACGGCTATAGTCGTGCAGCATGTTCAGCAGGGCTGTTCCACAACGCTGGCGTATTTCGGCTTCAGCCAGGCCGATGCCCATTTCTTCCAGCCCTTTCCGGATGTTGTCCAGATAAGGCTGAGAGGCCGGAGCGGATTGCCAGATGCCTTTCAGCTGCTGCAGAATGCGCTCTTTCATTTCGGCTGTGGCCTTGTTGGTAAAGGTGACAGCCAGCGTTTGCTGATAGGCGCGGGGATTGGCCACAAGCCGCTTGATATATTCCACTGCCAGTGTGAAGGTCTTTCCGGAACCGGCAGACGCTTTGTAAACTAATAGCTCCATAGGTTGTTGTATATCGTTGATTTGTTGGCATTTAAAGTTTTCCGTCTCCTGAAATGGAGCAGGAGTCTAACAGATTCTCCATAAAGTTTCTAAACCGGTGTGTGGTGATGACCCGTTTGGTTTCCACAATAAGGCAAGAACTGCTATGAGTGCAAAAATAGCTGAATTTGGCGAGATGGAAAGCATTTAGAGAGTTAAAAGTGATTCACAACCGTTTTGCATACGTCTGTGCAAGGTCTTGCATGCGTTTGTGCAAAGCTTTGCATATGTGTATGCAAAGTCTTGCATACGCATGTGCATGACCGGCTTGACAAGCTGATCAACGGGAACCTTCAAAACTGGACGGCAAGTTCACCACTTACAAAAACGGGCTCCTCAAATGCCGCGACTATATCTTCAATTTCTTTCAAATCCATGCCATAGTTATGAACTATGAGTATCACAAATGACGTGCGTTGAAGTTCTCTTTTTATGCATTTTCTGTGGATTAAAGCGGTGTTTCCAAATATTATCGCTAAATTTGCACTACAAATCAAAGTATTGCAATTAACAAACAATTCAAAGCATATGGAACCTCAAAAAATCAATAGACTAAAAGTTGTTTTGGTTGAGAATGGCAAAACAGGGAAATGGCTGGCGGAACAGATTGGCAAAAATGAAGCGACCGTTTCACGATGGTGTTCCAACAAAATGCAACCCTCTCTTGATATGCTTGTGAAGATTGCAAAGCTTTTGAATGTGGATCCTCGCCAACTTATCAATGGCGGTAATAATGTCTGACTATGGCTAACTTTATTACTGGGCTTGAACTGAGATATCGTAACAATTAGCTTTTATCCCACTAAAATGATTACCAAAGACAATATTAAGAAATTACTCTCTGCCCTGCGTTTTGAACAGGAAAACGATATATTCAC